>CAZYPC010000047.1:0-32196 GCA_964649165.1 uncultured Chryseobacterium sp. | reverse complement strand
CGCACGAAGATGGCGTCCTTGTCTTTGAGCGCGGCGCTGGCGGCGAAGTCCTGGCAGGCCTTTTCCTTGTTCTTGAGGTGGTAGTAGCAGTCTCCGCGGTAGTAGTGGGCGGCGGAGAGTTCCGCAGTGTCCGTGGCCATGGCTTCGGTGAACTTGTCGATGGCCTCCTCATAGCGCTCAGCCTCGTACAGCAGCACGCCCATGCTCATCAGACCTCCGGGGATCGAGGGTTTCAGTTTCAACGCCGCATCGATATCCGCGAGCCCGGCGTCCTCCTGATAAAGTTCGCCTTTGGCAACGCCGCTCAGATACAGCGCATCGGCGTGGTCGGGCTTCAGTTTCACCGCCTTTTCCGCGTCCTTGCGTGCCGCTTCACTGTTGCCGCCCAGATAGAGGGCACAGGCGCGATTGTAGTAGCCGTCCGGGTCGGCCGGGTCCAGTTGGATGGCCTTTTCGCAATCCTTCAATGCGGTCTTCTGCATGCCCTTGCTGATGCGCAGGGCGGCGCGACTGATGTAGAGCCGCGCGTTGTTCGGGTCCAGTTGCTCGCTCAACTTGTAGTCCGCCAAGGCCGCCTCTCCGTTATCCGCCCGCTGGTGCAGGTCGCCGCGGAGCTTGAAGGCTTTCGCGTTGCTTGGGTCCAAGGCGATCGCACGTTCCACACCGGCCATGGCGCTGTCCAATTGCCCCGTCTTCGCGGCCGCCAACGCGGTTTCATAAGCCTGTTGGGCCGGGGTACTGCCGGGTTGGGCAAGCAGAAAGGCGGGGAGGGCAAGGAGCAGACAGGCGAAGGCGGTTCTCATTCGATGCGAGATCGGGTCGGGTGCCCGACAAAGCAAAGATGATCCCGATTACCGCGCGCTGTCCATGCTGTGCTCCCGATCCACGGTCCAAGCGGCCGCCCGCGCGGCGAAGAGCTTCTTGACCACGGGCCATACACCGGCGAAGACATCGGAAGTCCGATAGGCCTCCAGGTCCGCCGGACCATCCCAGACGCTGTAGGTGAAGAACACGCGTGGGTCGTCCGTGTCATGCAGCAATTCGAGGTGACGACACCCTGGGAACGCGATGATGCGGTGACGCCAGCCTTCGAACAAGTCCTGGAACGTGGCGACCTCCTCCGGTCGGAAGGTCATTTTCACCACCCGCACGATCATGCGTTGGCCACGCTTCTGAGCATGCCGGTCAACTCCACTCGGACGGGGTCGGCGACACGCAGCCCGAGCAACTGGGCCGCTCCGCCGCCACCGCCGGCCACGCCCTTGTTCACCGCTATCTCCAGATACCCGGAGGCACCAAAGAACGCGACGCGCTCACCGGCAGGCACGTCACCGTAGGTCCCGCTGATCACACTGATGTCGTGCATGCTTCGGCCGAAGGTGATGCGGAACGTATGCGCCTTCACCAGCTCGCTGAAATGGGTCCGCGTGATGTTCGTGACGACGTTGCCGTAAGCATCGATGTGCATCACGGCCCCCTTGATCGCATCCGAGAGCATCACCGGGCGGAAACTCAATTGCTCACGCGTGGTCGCCACTTTCCTGCCGATGGTCTCCGGCGTGCCCCCGCGCGCGATGTGGCAGGCGGCCTTCACGAAAACGCTCTTGGTGGGGAAGGCCACATGATCCGAATCGAGCATGATCGTGAGCTCGAACGCCTCGTGCGGTTTGCCGTCGAACAGGAGGGAAAAGATCCCATTATCCGCGCCGATGAAATAATGACCATCGTGGCGCACGACAAGGTGTGGTGTGTGCCCGTCAGCCTCGCTGTTCACGCCGATGATGTGTATGGTGCCGCGCGGGAACTCCGGATAGGCGTTGCGCAGCACGAAGGCCGTGTGCATGTTGTCGAACGCCGCGATCTGGTGGCTGATGTCCACGATGGTCGCCGCCGCATGCTGGGTGAGGATCGCACCCTTCACGGCCGCCACGTAGTGATCGCGCAGGCCCATGTCGGTGGTGAGGGTGATGATGGACATGCGCGGTTCCCGCGATGACGGATGGTGCGGGCGAGCGAAGGAAGCCGACGCGCTACCTTCGGCCTGTCGGAAAAGCGACGACGGATCAACAAGCCGTTGTTGAAGATCGACCAGCCGCGTGAGCGAACGGACCCTCCAGATCACCGAAACGGACCCACTGGCCGTTTTCGGTCCCAATGACCAGCATCTGCGGCTTGTCCGCGAGCACTTTCCGAAGTTGAACATCGTTGCGCGCGGCGACACCGTGAAGGTCATCGGCCCGGCGGAAGTGGTCGATGTGTTCTTCGAGCGCTTCGGGCAACTTGTGCAGCACGTGGCCAAGTACAACGAACTGCCACGCAAGGTGCTGGATGATATCATGGGCAACGGAGACACCACCACCGAGGCCAATGACGAGGCGGATGTACTGGTTCACGGCAACGCAGGCCTTCGCGTGAAGGCACGGACGAAGAACCAGCAACGTATGGTGGAGGCGATCGGGACCAGCGACATGGTGTTCGCGATCGGCCCGGCAGGAACAGGCAAGACCTACACGGCGGTGGCTCTCGCGGTCCGTGCCTTGCGCGACCGGCAGGTGCGGAGGATCATTCTTACACGTCCGGCCGTGGAAGCTGGGGAAAGCCTCGGCTTCCTACCTGGCGATCTGCGCGAGAAGCTGGATCCCTACCTACAGCCGCTTTACGACGCGCTGAAGGACATGATCCCTGCCGGAAAACTGGCGGAGCACATGGAGAACGGTGTGATCCAGATCGCTCCTCTGGCTTTCATGCGCGGCCGTACGCTCGATCACGCGTTCGTCATCCTGGACGAGGCGCAGAACGCCACGCTGCCTCAGCTCAAGATGTTCCTCACGCGCATGGGCCGGAACGCCAAATTCGTGATCACCGGGGACGTCACCCAGGTGGACCTGCCGAGGCACCAGCGCAGCGGACTACATCCTACGGCGGAAAGGTTGCGCGGTGTGGAGGGCATCTCGGTGATCGATCTGGACGAGAGGGATGTGATCCGCCACGAGCTCGTCACGCGAGTGCTGTCGGCCTTCAAGGACATTGAGCAACAAGTGAAAGACAGCGAATGATGGGTACCATGACCGCGCTTCCCAACACGCTGATGCGTTCGGACCTGAAGCTGGAAGGGCTCGCCGAGGTCTATCGCGGCAAGGTGCGCGACGTTTACCACCTACGGGACGGCCGCACCATCCTGGTGGCCAGCGATCGGATCAGCGCGTTCGACGTGGTGTTGCCGCGCGGCATCCCGCACAAAGGGCAGGTGCTGAGCCAGGTGAGCTGGCACATGCTGGAGGCCACGCGACAGGTCGCGCCCAACTGGGCTGTCGCCTCGCCGGACCCCTGTGTGATCGTCGGCCGCCGAGCGGAAACCGTGAAGGTGGAGATGGTGGTGCGCGGCTACCTCAGCGGCCATGCGTGGCGACAGTACCGCGAAGGTCACCGCGTGCTTTGTGGGGCCGAAATGCCCGACGGACTGAAGGAGAGCGATGCGTTCCCTTCGCCGCTCATAACCCCGAGCACCAAAGCCGACGAGGGCCACGACGAGGACATTACCCCCAAGGAGATCCTGGAGCGCGGCCTGTGTACCGCGGATGAATGGGCCACAATGAGCCGATACGCGCTCGCCCTCTTCGCTGAAGGAAGCCGACTGGCCAAAGAGCGCGGGCTGATCCTGGTCGATACCAAATACGAATTCGGTCGTGGGCCTGAAGGCATCATGCTCATTGACGAGATCCATACGCCGGACAGCTCGCGCTACTTCTATGCGGAAGGCTATGCTGGGCGGCAGGAGCGGGGCGAGGCACAGAAGCAATTGAGCAAGGAGTTCGTGCGCCAATGGCTCATTGAGAACGACTTCATGGGCAAAGAGGGCCAGCGGGTGCCGGAGATGAGCGATGCATACGTGAAGAGCGTGAGCGATCGCTACATCGAGCTGTACGAGCGGATCACGGGTCGTGCCTTCGTGCCGGCGGAGACCGTGGACATCGCTCAGCGCTTACAGGGCGCCCTCGAGCGCTATCTATGAGATGGGATCCTCAGCCTGTCAACCAGTCGCGAACGTCCATGTCCAGTAGCGCACCAACGCGACTGATGTCCTCGGCGAACACGTCGATGAGCGCACGCCGTTGGGCTTTGTCGAGGGGTGCGGAATAGACTCCTTGGTTGAGGATGGGCACGATGTCCGGAGAAGGCTGCCGGTCGATGCCGAGATGATCGGAGATCCTGTGGACCTGGGTCTGCGGATCCCTCCTGAGATCCTCGTACTTGATACAGAGCAGTTGCCGCGGGTCGAAGGTTCGATGGAAACGTTCGATCTGTTCCGCATAGAATCCCCGGCTGAGGTACGAGAACACGCGATGTTGCTGGTCCGGATCGGCGCTGCGTTGCTTCTGTTCGGCCTCGATCGCTGAACGGAAGTCACGGACCTCATCACCGCGGTTGAACTCCATGTTCCATTGCGAGAAGGCGCGGTCAACGGGGTCGCGCAGTACCGCGATCAGCTTCATATCCGCGTTGTAGCGGTGGATGCGCTCACAGGCCGGCTTCCACCAGAGGTAAATGGGCGTGGTCTCGCCGTGGGAACGTCTCGAGCCAGGGAAGTGGGCCTCGTAAGCTGAACGGTCCAATGGCTCACGAGCGAAGATGTTCTCATCATCGAAGTAGTGGACTTCCTTCACATCGGCCATGCCGATGTCCGGGTGCAGCCTGAGCTGGTGGTCGAGTGCTGTCGTCCCGGCCTTCTGTGCACCGATAACGAGGAAGGAGACTTTTGGTCCGGTCATTCACCGTCCATTTCCGCGACTGAACTCAGTCCTTGCCAACCCGAGCCTTCAGTTCCACGAGCAGGCTACCGAGCATGGCGCCTTTGTAGTCGTCAGTGTTGGCCGTGATGGCCTTGCTCACCTCCTTGATACCGCGCAGCACTGCTTTCTCGGGGAGTACTTCCTGATTCTCCAACACGGTGAGGCATTCAAAGCATTCTTCCGCGGTCCCTTCCACGGCGCAGTCGATCAGTTTGTCCACATACGGGGAAGCATCCAATCCCGCGTTCCAGAACGTAGCGATCACGGTTTTCCGCACGCCGCGCAGGCCTGGCTCATCCAGCGCGCGTACCAGTTCTGAGGCGGCGTCCTTCACCTTCACTTCGTAGAGCAGTTCATGGATCTTCTGTTGGCGCTGATGGTCCGAGGTTCTCGCCAGAGCCTGCAGCAGCGGGAAGATGGCCCGAGCGTCACCGCGTTCCTGGACATAGGCGATGGCGCCGAGCACCTTGGCATCGTCATCGCTCAGCAACGCCGCGAAGGCCTGATCCATCAGGTTCTTGTTCTTGTCGGGCATCAGACCGCGAAAGTAGGGTGACCCGAAATGAACGGCGGCCCCCCCGGGGGGGGGGCGTTCAATCCGCCTTCACGAGCGCTCAGAAGCTCATGTAGTTCTTGCGGCCGGGCGACCGCTTGAACTTGTAACTGAGCTCGAACGCGAAATAGCTGAAGTTGTCCGGCAGCCCGGGATTCCCTCGACGGCTGCTGCGATAGCTCTGCGTTCCGTCAGTGCCCCAGCCGGTCGGGTCGCTGATGTAGCGGGCCATGTACTGTGTGGTGCTATCCGCATATACACGGCCGATCTCGTCGTAGGTCGCATAGCGCTCGCTCACGTTGTCCAACATATCGGTGAGGAACATGTAATAGCTGAACTCGGCACCGATGCTCATGCGGCGGGTCAGCATGTACCGGATGCCGCATCCCATGGGAATCCCCACATGCCAGGGCTTCTGCGGGTCTTGTATGGTGCTGCTCTTGCCCTTGCCGCGGCCTTCGGTGATCCAACTGTACAGGTCGGTCTCGTACTTGCCGTCCTGCTCGATCACGTTACCGCTCGCGGAGCCTCGCGGAGTGTCCCGGATCGTACCGTCTTCCCAGAAGTAATAGCGGTTCCCCAACTCGGCTTCCCCTCTGAACAGATCGGCCTTGGGCCGCCCGTAGTACATGCCCACACCCAGGTGGAAGTACATGAAGAAACGCTGTTTGAACAGGGGTGTGAAGGGCTCGCGGTACGCGTTCAGCACCATATGGGCGCTGGCGCCAAGCAGGTCGTTCCGGAAATTCAGACCCCGCTTGTAGTTGTGGAGTTCGGTGCCGGACAGACCTCCGGTAGGTTCCACCTCATTGTAGCCGATGCGGAACCAGCTAAGCCTGCACTCCATGGTGAGCGAGCGGGTAACGTAGCGTTTCGGGTTGTTGAAGAAGTCCCTGAACGTGATGTTGGCCGCCGGGCGCATGCTGTTCCACTGCACCTGACTGTCCCAATTGCCCAAGTCCCCGTAGTAGTGGGTGATGCCGGTCGAGAGACCGATTTCGAGATTCCGTTGGGCCCGTGCCGAGACCAAAAAGAGGCAGAGAACGGCCCCGAAGAGTACACGAGCGGTCATTCGGACGAAAGCTTAGGGTATGCCAAGATACGTATGGAGACGGCCGATGGCCCGGTGGGTTGCCATCAGCTTCTTTCTCCGAAGATGGCGGTACCCACCCGTACCATGGTGCTTCCAGCCTGGATAGCCAGGTCCATATCGCTGGTCATGCCCATGCTCAATTCGCTGAACTGCCCGGCCGGAAAGGGGGTACTGGCGGCCAACTCCCTGAAAAGACCAGCCAGCGAGGCGAATTCCGCAGCTACCTGTGTAGGGTCCCCGGTATTCGTGGCCATTCCCATCAGGCCCCGAAGGCGCAGGTGGGGCCATCGGGTCCCGACCCCGGGGTGTTCAAGAAGTGTTCGCAACTCGTCCGGTAGGAAACCGTGCTTGGTCTCTTCTTCGGCGATGTGGACCTGTAGGAGCGCATCCACGGGTTGACGGAGCGTTCCTGTCCGCTTGTCGAGCTCATCGAGGAGCTTCTCGCTGTCCACACCATGTATCAGATGGGTGATGCCGACGACATGTTTCACGTTGGACCGCTGGAGGTGCCCGATGAAGTGCCATTCGATATCCGCTGGGAGGGCGGGTCGTTTGGCCGTCAGTTCCTGGGTGTAGTTCTCACCGAAAGCCCGGTGCCCGAGGTCGTACAAGGCCCGTATCTCTTCAACGGACCGGGTCTTGCTCACCGCGATGAGCTTGACATGTGAAGGCACTGAAGCCCTCACACGATCGTACCGCTCGGCGAGCTGATCGACGTTCATCGGGACGAAGATGCCTCACCTCGCCCTAAGGCCGCATCCTGGAAGGAGGTGGGCGGGTGCCATCAATCTTCGAGCGAATACACGGTCAACCCGCTCCGCAGCTTGGGCTCGATATACGTGCTCTTGGGAGGCATGCAACCACCGCTGTCCGCCACGGCCTTGAGTTCCGCGAAACTCACGGGCCGCAGGTGGAATGCCGCAGCGGCTTCACCGCCTTTGACCATGCGCTCCAATTCCGCCACGCCGCTGGTGCCCGGAATGAACTTGACATGCGGGTCAGTCCGCAGATCATGGATGCCGAGCACGGGATCGAGCACCTTGTCACTCAGAACGCTGGCATCCAATCGGTCAGCGGCATCTGCGCTCTCAAGCGGCTCCGGAAGAGCCAATGCATACCAGCCCTTGCGCGTGCACACGTACACGGAGCCATGAGGAGGGGACGAGGCGGGGGCGACCGGCAGGGCATCCAGTGGACCTACTTCCCGTAAAGCTTCCAGGAATTCGGCGGTGTCCATGCCACCCAGGCTCGTCACCGCGCGATCGAAGTTGCGGATATGAAGGTGTTCCTGCGGGACGATGAAGGCCAGGCACCAGGCTTTGGGGTGTTCGGCGAAGGCACCGGTGCTCTCCGCCAGCCGGGCGCTGCTGGCCAGCCGATGATGCCCATCCGCGATGTAGAGGGCTTCGATCCGTTCGAACTGTTTCTGTACCGCCGCGATGATACGTGGCTCGTTCACGGCCCATACACGATGCCGGACCATGTCCGTCGTACTGAAGTCGTACGTGGGGCGCGCATGCCAGATGCCTTCCATGGCCACGTCCAACTCGTGCGCACCCGGCGCGGCAAGCAGCACCGGTTCGGCGTTGATACCGGTCGCGTTCAAGTAGTCCTTGAAAAGCTCCTCGCGGTTCTGGATCGTATGTTCATGCACCTTGATCTTGCCCCCGCGATAGTCGCTCACGCTTACGGCACCGATGATCCCACGGGACATCAGGCCCCTCCGGCTCTGTTCGTAGAGATAGATGCAATCCTGCTCATCGCGCAGGTACCAGCCCTCGCCGACGAAGTCGTTCCATTTCCGACGCACGTTGGCGAAGCGTTGCTGGCGGCTCAAGTGCTCGTCCCGGCCGTGGTCCGGATGGATCACATGCAGGAAAGAATACGGATTGCCGATGAGCTTTTCCCGCATCTTCTCCTCGGAGTAGCTCAGGTAGGAACGCGAAGCGACCAGATGGGCCTTGTCGGCCACGGGACGCCAGGCGCGGAACGGACGCAGGCGGATCATGCCTGATCGGCGGTCACCTTGTCGCGGAAGGCGATGATCAGGTCGCAGAGTTCATCTCCCACGCGTCCCTGAGCTTCTGCCGTGGCGGCACCGATGTGTGGGCTCAGGCTGATGCGTGGGTGGGAGAGGAGGTCGGCGCGGGGTTCGGGTTCGTTGGTGAACACGTCCAAAGCAGCGGCCTTCACTCGGCCGTCATTCAGTGCGTCCAGGAGCGCGCTTTCGTCGATGCTGCCACCGCGCGCGGTATTGACGATTACCACTCCGGGCTTCACTTTTTTCAACTCATCCGCCCCTACGAGCGGGAGCCCGTTCGCCTGCGCGGGCACATGAAGGGAGATGGCATCGCTGGTGGCCATGAGCTCATCGAGCGAGACAAGCTTCACCCCGACCCGGATGGGTTGTCCACCTACCTCGAGCTCGATGCTCTCCGCCGTGGCGTGGTTGTCCGCGTAGATGACCTTCATACCTGCGCCCAGCGCATAGCGGGCGGTCCATTGCCCGATGCGCCCGAAGCCGATGATGCCAAGGGTCTTGCCGCGTACTTCCGAGCCTTTCTCGTATTCCTTCTTGAGTTCCTTGAACCGGGTGCGGCCCTCGGCGGGCATGGTGCGATTGGCCAGATGCAGGTTCCGCATCATACCGGTGAGGTGGGCCATGACCAGTTCGGCGACGGAGATCGATGAGGAGGCCGGCGTGTTGATCACCGGGATCTTTTTCGCCCGGGCATGTGCCGTATCGATATTGTCCAGACCGACACCACCCCGGCCGATGAGCTTCAGCCCTGGGCACGAATCGATCAGGTCCTTCCGCACCTTGGTGGCGCTGCGCACGAGCAGGACCTCGACCGCTTCCCTGTTCAGGTAGGCGATGAGCTGATCCTGCGGAACGTGTTCGGTGGTGAGAGCGAAGCCTTCTTCCTGAAGGCGGGCGGCGGCCCCTTTGCTGATGCCGTCGTTGGCGTGTACGCGCATGTGTTGTTCATCCCGCGCTCGGCGGGTTTGTTATCCGTTCTTCCGGGCGAAATCCTCCATCACGTCCACGAGCACCTGTACGCTTTCGATGGGCAAGGCGTTGTACATGCTCGCGCGGTAGCCCCCCACGCTCCTGTGCCCCCGGATGCCGCTGATGCCGGCTTCCTTCCATTGCGCGTCGAAGGCGGCTTCCAGCTTGGCATCGCTCAGGACGAACGTGGCGTTCATCTGGCTGCGGTCTTCGGGGGCGGTGGTTCCTTTGAAGATCGGCAACCGGTCGATCGCGTTGTAGAGCAGGTCGGCCTTGGCGATGTTGCGTTTCGTGATCTCCGTTATACCACCGATGCCTTTGAGCCACTCCAAGGTGAGCATGCACACGTAAACCGGGAACACCGGGGGGGTGTTGTACATGCTGTCCTTGTCCGCGTGGTTCTTCAGGTCCATCATCGGGCTGAGCTTGCGGCCGGTCTTGCCCAACTGGTTCGGGTCGAACAGATACACCGTGGCTCCGGCGGGGCCCATGTTCTTCTGCGCTCCTCCATAGATCAGCGCGAAATCGGCCACGTTCACCGGGCGGCTGAAGATGTCGCTGCTCATGTCGCAGACCACGGGAACAGGCGACTTCGGGAACTGCTTGAACTGCGTGCCGAAAATGGTGTTGTTGCTGGTGAGATGGAAGTAGTCGGCGTCCGCAGGAATGCTGAAGCCCTTGGGGATGTAGCTGAAGTTCTTGTCCTCGCTGCTGGCCACCACGATGGTCTCCCCGGCCAGCTTGCTTTCCTTGATGGCCCTGGTGGCCCATTCACCGGTGTTCGCGTAGGCGGACTTCCCACCGATCCGCATATAGTTCTGTGGCACCATGTGGAAGCCCATGCTGGCCCCACCTCCCAGGAAGACAACCTGGTAGTGGTCGGGGGCGCCGAGCAGTTCCTTCACGAGCGTCTGCGCCTTGGCCATCACGGCCTCGAACGGCTTGCTGCGGTGGCTGATCTCCAGGATGCTCATCCCACCACCGTCGAATTCGATGCAGGCTTGTGCGGCTTTCTCCATGACCTGTTGTGGCAGGATGCAAGGACCGGCGCTGTAGTTGTGGATCTTCTTCGTCGTGGTGAGCATGGCTGCGTGGATCGAGCGGCAAATGTAGAAGGGGTGGCATCAGTGCACCGGCGGGTAAGCCGAGTTGTGAGATGCGACCTGTCGATCGGATCAGAACCGGACGAAGCGATGCGTGATCACCGGAGCATCGTGATGGATCACAAGGATGAGAGGCGCTACTCCTTCGGCGGCTTGTTCCAAGGCTTGCTCTGATCCTCCTGGCGCACGTCGATGTCGCGCTCGAGAAGCCAGTGGTCCTTTTCCCAGACGTAGGCATCGTAGCTGAGGTCAGGTCCCATGAACGCGGCCTGTCCGGCGAACTCAGGTTTCATCGGGGCCAGGTGATCCAATACGATCCGTGTGGAGGCCGGTTCCCATTTCAAGCTCATGCTCGCCTGGAAGCTGTGTGCGAAGATCTCGCGTGTGTGCTTGAGCTTGCCGCTGCCGAAGATCGGTGCACCGAATTGTGGCACGGAACCTTTGAAGCTGAGCACCTCGATCACCTTGCGGGTCTCCACGTTGCTGAAGCCCTTCCAGCCGAGCAGCGTGTACCATGTCTTACCGCCCTGTTTCACGGGTACCACGGAGTAGTAAAGCGCACCGTACCAGTAATCCGGCGCCAGCATCTTCAAGGTGGCGTTCTCGATCTTGTCCGTCATGTCGCGCAACTCGTACAGCACTCGCCGACGCTTGTCCTGCACCAGCAGAAAACCCTCGAAGAGGTGACTGCCATTGGCATAGGGCACGTTCCAGGTGAGCAGCCGGAACTTGCCGTCAGCCGCATCCACCCGGCTCATGGGCAGGTCGCCCAGGTCGGCAGTGAAGGCGTCGTCGGCTTCGAGCATCCTGCGCAAGGAGGCCTTGAGTTCAGTGCTGATGCTGTCGCGCTCGCCATCGCGCTGGGCCTCTTTCAACCCGCCCAATAATTTGACCGCGTTGGCGTGCGGGTCAAGCAGCGCCGTATTGCGGTCCATCACCCGCACAGCGCGTTCCAGGGTGGTTGTCGCCGTATCAGGACGTACCTGGCCATGCACCGGCCCTGTGAAGAGCGGGAAGCTGAGTGCGGCAATGAACGATCTCCTCATCCCATCGAGCAACGCGGAAGGGCAAGCCGAAAGTACGGGCGGACAACGCAAGCGGGCGGTGCTCACAAATGCATGAACTCCTTCTTCGCCAGCAACTGCTCCGTGCTTTCGCGGAAGTCCGGATCATCCACGCAGCAATCCACCGGGCAGACCGCCGCACATTGTGGCTCGTCGTGGAATCCGTTGCACTCCGTGCATTTGTCCGGCACGATGTAATACACGTCCATCGCTTTCGGCTGGATGGGCGCATCGGCGTCGTACGTGTTACCCATGGGCGTGGTCTGGGAGCCGTGCAGGTTGGTACCATCGCTCAGGCGCCACTCCGCGCCACCCTCATAGATGGCGTTGTTCGGGCACTCGGGTTCGCAGGCACCGCAGTTGATGCACTCCTCCGTGATCATGATCGCCATGGCGGACAGGTCTAAGTTTGGGCCGCGAATTTAGACAGCATGAACAGCGCAACAGGGCGGGTGGCCCGTTCCATGAACAGGGAGGAGCGCATAGCCGCGTTCGAACAGCTGGGCAGGCTGTTCGGCCTGTTCGGTACCTCAGCTTCGTGGCCCGGTCATGCGAGCGGATCGACCGAAGGCGAATACGCGGCTTTTGAGAGAGCCCTTTCAGGGGCTTCGAGTCGCAATGCCTGGTTCACCGAGGAGAATGTGCGACACATGCTTCGCAGCCTGTCGGCCATGCTCGATCACGAGACGTTGGCGACCTGGCTTGCATCCTATCCCGAACTTGATACCGACCGACCAGCGCGCACCATCGGCCTTATTACAGCCGGCAACATCCCCCTGGTGGGCTTCCATGACCTGCTTTGCGCACTGCTAGGGGGACACCGCGTACGGATGAAGTTGAGCAGCGATGATGCCGGGCTCACGACCGCCGTGCTGCAACTGCTGCACCTGATAGCCCCTGATCTGGCCGCACAGGTGAACATCATGGAGCAGAAACTGGGCGAAGTGGATGCCGTGATCGCCACGGGCAGCAACAACACGGCCCGATACTTCGAGCACTATTTCAAGCACCTGCCGCGCATCATCCGCAAGAACCGCACGAGCATCGCCGTGCTGGATGGCACCGAGACCGATCCGGAGTTGACCGGGCTGGGAGAGGACATCTTCCGCTACTTCGGTCTGGGCTGCCGCAATGTGAGCAAGCTCTTCCTGCCGCAGGACTTCGACCTCGACCGGGTGTTCACGGCGATCTATCCCTGGGGGCATCTGGCGCAGCACCACAAGTGGGCGAACAACTACGACTACCACAAGGCCATCTGGCTCATGGACCGTGTGCCGCTGATCGAGAACGGGTTCGTGCTTTTCAAGGAAGACACCGCATTGCACAGTCCGCTCGGATCGGTCTACTACGAGCGATATGCTGACCGTTCAGCGCTGGAAGGAACTCTGCGCAGCCAAGCCGAGCAGATCCAATGCATCGTCGGCCATGGGCACGTTGCGTTCGGCAGCGCACAGTACCCCGATCCGCAGGATTATGCGGATGGGGTGGATACGATGAAGTTCGTGCTTGGGCTCTAAAGCTGGCGATACTCGTAACAGCCCAGGTCAGGAAGGAAATTGTCTTCCGGGCCGAAACTCGTGTTCGGACGTGGCTCCCCATCAAAGTCCAAGAACACATCAACGAACGGATCCGCTTTGCCACGGGCGCTGGAGTTGGCCTTGAGATGGAAGTCTCCCTCGGCGCCATCTACGAAACCGGGGTCGAGATTCCTGTAGATCCTGAGTTGTTCCGGGAAATGTCCATTGTCGTTCCCGGTTGACTGGTCCGTTTTGAAAAGAAACCGATCGAAGGTGAAGAGCGGCGCGGCGCTCTCATCGATCTCCAGCTTGAATTCGTTCGTGTTGTTGCCCCAGATGATGCCGCTGGTGAACGAGCTGTTCTCGATGGTGCGCACCTGCTCCGCTCCGAAGGCATCAATGAACTTGTTGGTCATGAAGAATGCGGGGTCCTGGCGGATATCGAACGACCAATAGTTGGCGATCGTCGGCTGATCGAGATCGTACTGACCGCTGCCCGTGAGTACCACGGAGTATTGCCCGGCATCACCCACCAACAGATTGGTCGCTTTGATACGGTAGTTCTCCGTGTACAGCCCGGCTGTCAGGCAGTTCTTGATGCTCACGCTTTCCAGGATCAGCTTGTTCGTGCTGAGCGGCTGCCCTTCCGTGAGCGGCCAGGTCTGTGCCTGGATACCGATCAAAGCGTTCTTGATCTCGCAATACGACAACCGGTTGTCCTGGTCGCCCTCGTTGATCCAGATACGATCCCACTGATTGGGCAGGTCATCATAGATGGCCTCCAAACGATCTCCTTCGAAGGTGATCCGGTTCTCTACCTCACCATTGGCTTCGATGGCACCACCCCGATAAACCCAGAGGCCCCCACCCCCGTGGAAGTAGACCTTCACTCCGGGGTCTATGATGAGCTTGCAGCACTCATCGACCACGGCATAGCCGAAGATCACGATCGGCTTTTCATTGGTCCAGGTCACCGTCTCACAGATCTGGTTGCTATCCGCGTCCAAGCCCCCCGCGATATAGCTGAACGGGGGAAGACCTTGAATGGACTGGTCGGGCCGGTAGAACACCGCGTCCTGTCCCCAGGCGAGGAGCAACACGCTTTGTTGGTTGCCGTTCGTGTTCAGCAGGATGTGATCCTCGAAGATGAACGGGTTGCTGGCGTTGTTCTGGTTCAATGTGGCCTCAACGAAGATGAAGATGCTGTCCCCGCCGAGGATCTCTACGTTATCGAAGCCCACGCCCGAGGCACCGTCCACATTGATGCGGAAGGGGGAGGGCGCGCCTCCTTCCAGATCGATGTCCACCTTGACGGCGTTGTCGTTCTCGTTCCGCACGGTGAAGCGCTTGGTGATGGAACCGACCGTGGTGAAGATGGTATCGAAAAGAACAGTGTCCTCGGTGAGGACCAGCTTGGCGCCGGGATCGTCGGTAAAGACCTCGTCCTTGCGGCAGGAGAGGAGGGCGAGCGATGTGAGAGCGCCGAGAAGAAGAAGGCGAGCGTTGACCACGGGCGGCAAAGATGGACCGGGTTGGAGTACGCATGAGCGGGTGGGATATTGTCGGGTGGAGGTTGGTTGAGCACACAAAAGCATGGCTGGCCAAGCATGCATTTCGTGCTCAACCACCTCCCACTTCGTTTCTATGAGCATGGGCGTATATTGTCAGAGGTAATTGAGGGTCAGCGACTTGCTCGTGAAATTCCTTCGCGAGGATGTTTGCGTGGCCAGCCATGCAAAGCGAGCGATATAGGCACTCCCCATCCAACAACCGTCGTCGTTCTCCCGATTCGGCTACATTCGCGCCCCGATTCTGAACCAAGCCATGAAAACCGGCATCCATCCCGAGAGCTACCGCGTCGTCGTCTTCAAGGACATGAGCAATGAGCACATGTTCCTGGGCAAGAGCTGCACGAACACCAAGGACACGATCAAGTGGGAGGACGGCAATGAGTACCCGCTGATCAAGCTGGACATCAGCAACACCAGCCACCCGTACTACACCGGCAAGATGATGCTCATCGACACCGCCGGCCGCGTGGACAAGTTCAAGAAGCGTTACGCCCGCCACACCGGCGTGAGCGATGCGCCTGCTGGCGACGCCAAGTAAGACCCGCAAAGGACCTTTGAAGCCCTTCCCGGCAAGCCGGGAAGGGCTTTTTGTATTTGGACCGCAGATGAACAGGATGAACGCGGATCGGATGGGATCGTGGGATACACATTCATCCGCGTTCATCCTGTCCATCCCCATCCATCGGCGGTCCTACGCTCTGGAAGCCGCGCCTGCGGCCACCCCGGTCACATCCAACACCGCCTTGTCCGTGCAGGCGAATACGCGGTGCGCGGCCGTGGGCTTCACGATCTGCAGGCCGGTGCTCATGCCAAAGGCGGGCAGCAAGGTGACCTGCGGTCCCACGAGGAAGCAAGGCAGCCGTAGACTTTGGTTGGCTTGGCCATGCAGCACCACACCCGGATGCGTATGCCCACAGATCACATGGATGCCGAAACCGCCCGTCGCTAGCGGTGCCTCGTGCTCCAGGATGAAAGGCAGTTCCACCAGCCCGGTATGATGAACCACCAGCTTGGCCTCGCGGTAGCGTCGCTCGGCCAGTTGGTCGTGGTTGCCACAGACGAGGTGCAGTTCGCTTGTTTGCCGTTTGCACCAGGCATGGAAAGGTTCCCACGCGTTGTTGTGCGCGCTGTGGAAGAGGTCGCCGATGATCACCGTGCGCTTCGGCTGGAAGTGCGCGATCAACTCATCCAAGCGGGAAAGCGTTTCATCATCGCTTCCCTCCGGCAGCGGCAGGCCCGCCTTGCGGAAGTGCGCCGCCTTGCCCAGGTGCAGGTCGCTCAGCAGCAGCCAGCCCTTGGCCTTCCAGAATAGCGCGCCGTAGGGGTGCAGCGTGAAGAGGTCTTGGAGGATGGGGATGTCGTGGGTGAGCATGTCAACGTGCGCTATCGCGTGTCAATCACATTCCAAGGAACGTGTTCATGAACGTCCCGTGAGCACCGATATCCATGGCCATGCCGGTTTGATCACGAATCCCAAGACCAAAGATGCCGCGCTTTGGATCGAAATAGATGATGTATCCGTCGTTGTCATCGCGCTCTCTGAGCACCGTCCAGTACGGGCACACCTTGGAACCGTCGAAGCTCTGATAGTCCTCCAGATAGGGCTCTACCAACGCGCTCCGAGGCGTGATACCGTGAAGGTTGATATTGTTTAAGTCTCCATCCAACTCGGCAAGAATGATGGATTGAACGTCGGCAGCGGTCATGGTCGAATTCAGGCTTGTTCCAAGCGCTCCGTCATCTTCCTGATCCGATCCTCCAACTGCTCGCTCGTCAGCTTCTCCCGCAACCGGTCCACGATGATGGGGAAGGCGAAAGGTGTGAAGTTGCCGGGATCTTTCAGCACTATGCGTTGTTTCGCGATGCGTTGCAGCACGGCGTGCAGGCGCGGCAGTTCCATCTGCAGGTTGAAGGCCTCATCGTAGGCCTGACGCAGCAGCAGGTGGTCCGGCTCGTGGTCCGTGAAGACCTCGAAGAACAGCGAGGCGTTGCCGCGCACATGCCGCTCCTTCATCGGCCGCCCCGGGAAACCCTGGAAGACCAGTCCCGCGATGCTGGCGATGTCGCGGAACTTGCGGCGGGCCATTTCGGTGGCGTTCAGGCTGCGCTGCAGGTCGTCCAGCAGGTGGGCTTCGGAGAACAGGTCGTTGTCCAGCGCTTCTTCGATGGGGATCGGCTGGTCGCTGAGCAGTTCAAAGCCGTAGTCGTTCATCGCGATGCTGAAGGTGATGGGCTTCAGCAAGCTCATCCGGAAGGCCAGGAGGGAGCCCATCGCTTCATGGATGAAGCGCCCTTCGAAGGGATACACGACCACGTGATGTCCCTCGCGGCTCTCGAAGCGCTCGATCAGCAACTCATCATCACCCGGCACGATGCTACTCTCGCGCTGCCGTTCCAGCACGGGCTGCACTGCAGACATTTCCGGATTCGCCCCCCTCTCCTTCGGAGAGGGGCCGGGGGTGAGGGCGAATTGCTCCCGCAGCACCTGGGCCATGTAGCTGCTCAAAGGCATGCGTCCGCCCTGCCAGCTAGGGATCTTTCCCTTCGTCGCTTTGCTCTTCACCACGAACGCCGTGAGGTCTTTCACGCGCACGAATTCCAGGGAACGCCCCGCGAACCAGAACACGTCGCCCGGCCGCATCTGGTTGATGAAGTACTCCTCGATGGTGCCGATGTGTCCGCCGCTCAGGTATTTCACCGCTAACGATGATTCGCTGACGATGGTGCCGATGCTCAGCCGGTGGCGCTGCGCGATGCGGCGGTCCTCCACGCGTACGAGGCCGTTCGCATCGATCACGCACTTGCGGAACTCGTCGTAGGCTTTCAGGCTACGGCCGCCGGTAGTGATGAACGTGATCAGCCACGCCCATTCTTCCTCGTTGATCGTACGGAAACAGAAGGTCGTTCGCACCTCGTCGTAGAGCGTGCGCGGGTCGAAGCCATCACCGACAGCGAGCGTGACGAGGTATTGGGCCAGCACATCGAAACAACGGACCATCGGTTGGCGCGCTTCCACGTTGCCTGAATTCACGGCCACCCGGAGCGCTGCGGCTTCCACCAGTTCCAGCGCATGTGTGGGCAGGAACCAGATGCGCGGCACGGCATCGGGGCGGTGACCGCTGCGGCCTGCGCGCTGGGCGAAGCGCGCGACGCCCTTTGGCCCGCCGATCTGCACCACCGTTTCCACCGGACGGAAATCAACGCCGAGATCCAAGCTGCTCGTACAGACCACGGCCTTGAGCTTACCGGCGTCCAGCGCCTTCTCCACCCATTCGCGCAGGTTCCGGTCCAGCGAGCCATGGTGCAGCGCGATCGTTCCCGCCAGGTCCGGCGCGATGTCCAGCAGGTGGTGGTACCAGATCTCTGCTTGCCCGCGCGTATTGGTGAAGATCAGCGTGCTCGTGCTCTTCTCGATGATCGGAAGCAACGACTTCGCCAGGCGTAGTCCCAAGTGCCCACTCCAAGGGTAGTGCTCCACCTTCTTGGGGATTATCGTGCGCATCTCGATCTCCTTCTTGATGTTGGAGCGAACCAATACACGATCTTCAGGAAGCCCCTCTCCTCGGGAGAGGGGTTTGGGGTGAGGGCCAATCAAAACCTCCATCGCCTCCTCGATATTCCCGATCGTCGCGCTGATCCCCCAGGTCTTCAGCTGTGGCCGCATGCCGCGCAGGCGGGAGAGGGCCAGCTCCACCTGTACACCACGCTTGCTGCCCAACAGTTCGTGCCACTCGTCGGCAACGAACCAATCGAGGTGCTTGAACAGATCGGCCGCGCCCTTTGCACTGAGCATCACGTGCAGGCTTTCCGGCGTGGTCACCAGCAGGTGCGGCAGCATCTTCTTCTGCGCCGCGCGCTCCTTGGTGCTCGTATCGCCCGTGCGCGTCCCGACTTTCCACTGCAGCCCGACACCGTTGCACATGCGTTGAGCGCTGTCCGCGATCTCGTTCGCCAAGGCTCGCAGAGGGGTGATCCAGATGGCTCTCAAACCAGGGGTGTCATGCCGGGTCTGACCCGGCATCGCGGTCTCTTTTCCGCGACCCCGGCTCAAGGCCGGGGTGACAGCCTCTTTCATGGCATGGTTCACGACCCCGCCCCAAACCGCGTAGGTCTTTCCGGTGCCTGTAGGAGCGTTCAGCAAGCCGCTCCTGCCCAGGAGCATCTCCGCCCACACCTCCCGCTGAAAGACCTGCGACTTCCAACCCTGCGTAGCGAACCAGCGGTCCACAGGGGTATTGGCTTTCGCCCGTCCCCGCCGCATTTTCTGATCATCTGATCGTCTGATCATCTGATCATGGCTTTCAGGTCATCGAGCGTGTTCGCTTCCTCGATCTTCTTGTCGTGCCGCCAACGCGCGATGCGTGGGAATCGCACGGCCACGCCGCTCTTGTGCCGGCTGCTGAAGCTGATACCCTCGAAGGCGATCTCGAACACGAGTTGCGGCGTCACCTTCCGCACGGGGCCGAAGCGCTCCACGGTGTTCTTCTTCACGAAGCGGTCCACCTCGATCATCTCCTCGTCGGTGAGGCCGCTATAGGCTTTGGCGAAGGTGACGAGCTCGCCGTTCTGCCAGAGGCCGAAGGTGTGATCGGTGTAGAGGTCAGCACGGCGGCCGTGGCCTTGCATGCTGAAGGTGAGCACGGCATCGATGCTGAGCGGATCCAACTTCCATTTCCACCAGTCACCGCGTCGGCGGCCCACTTCATACCCGCTCGTCTTGCGCTTCAACATGATGCCTTCCACCGCACTGGTCCGGGCCGAATCACGATGCGCGACCAGCTCGTCCCAGGAAGTGAATGGAAGTGTCGGAGAGATGATCAGGGCAGGATGTACCGCCTGTTGAACAACACGCTCCAGCAGCACCCGCCGTTCGGTCATGGGCAGCGCCCGGATATCTGTGCCCTCATGCTCCAACTGGTCATATGCCATGAGGATGACCGGCACATCCGCCAGCAGTTTCTTGCCCACACTCTTGCGTCCGATGCGCTTCTGCATCTCAGCGAATGGCAGGGGAGCGCCATCCTTCCAAGCCAGGATCTCCCCATCGAGCACCGTGCCATGAGGAAGCGCGTTCCGCAACGGCTCGAGTTCCGGGTACTTGTCTGTCACCAGTTCTTCGCCCCGACTCCAGACGAAATGCCTGCCGCCGCGGACGATCAGCTGGCCGCGGATGCCGTCCCACTTGTGCTCCGCCTGCCATTCAGAAGGAACGCCGAGCACTTGTAGTTCGCCCAGACCGGCACCGGCGGCTCTTCCGTCCGGACCTTCAATGCCGTATGCGAGGTAGAACGGGTAGGGGCGGGAATGGGCATCGGCGGAGTGGTCATCCAGGATCAACTCTTGGAACGTGGTCGTGTGCGGACTCCAGTCGCCCATCAATCTGTGGGCGAGCACGTCCTCTTCTACGTCCGTGGCCTTGCTCAAGCCTTTCACCATCACCTTTTGGCTCACCCCGATGCGGAACCCGCCGGTGATGATCTTGTTGAAGACGAACAGTTCCATCTCGGCGAGCCCGGCCCAGGCGGCCTTCACGAGCCGCTCTTTTTCCGGCTCCGGCTGGTTTTTAAGGGCCTCCACGTAGCTCACCCAGCCGGTAAGGTCCTTCTCGATCGGAGCTGTGAGCGTTGCGATGTGCGTGACGGTTTCTGCGAAGTCACCGACCACATGGTAGCTCGCTTCGAAGAGCCAATCGGGAACGCCGCTCAGTTCCGTGGCCCACTGGCGCAATTGTGCGCTCGTGACGGGTCGCTTGGGCCGCCTGCCGCTGAGCAAGGCGATCACCCAGAGCTTGTCGCTGTCGTTCGCGTCTTTGAAATACCGGGCTAGCGCATCCACCTTGGCATTGATGCTGGTGGTGGCGTCGAGGTCCTCGAAGAGTTCTGCGGCGCGTTTCATCCGTCGGTGCCGGGCTCGAGGGCCGGGTCGCTTATCGGTACATGGGTGTTGGAAGCGGTTTCTTCTTCGCCGGCTTCGCCGCTGAATTCAGTACTCTCTGCCGTGGCATCGTAGCCGATACCCCGCAAATACCGGCTGAACAGGTCGGTATATCCGTGCGTCGCGATGATGCGCTGGGCACCTGTCTCTTTCACTGCCTCCAATAATGCTGGCCAGTCGGCGTGATCGCTCAGGACGAATCCCCCGTCCAGGTTGCCCCTGCGCCTCCATCCCCGCAATTGCATCCATCCGCTGGCCATGGCGGTGGAGTAGGGGCGCATCTTACTTGTCCATGGCGAACCGATCGCTGAGCCCGGAGTGATGACCAACGCATTGCGGAAACGCTCTTTGGGCGTGCTCGCGGTCACTTGCTCCCACGCGGGCAACTCGATGCCGCACTCCTCCAGCACAACGTTCATGTTCGCGACAGCACCATGCACCAGGATCGGGCCGATGCTCGGATCAACGCCTTTCATCACTCGCTGCGCCTTGCCGAGACTGTAGGCGCTGATGATGCTACAAACGCCTGCGCTGGCGTTCTTGCGCCACCAGGCATTGATCTCATCGAACACGTCACCGGGTTCCTTCCACCGGTAGATGGGCAAGCCGAACGTGCATTCCGTGATGAACGTGTGGCAGGTGACCGGCTCAAAGGGTTCGCTGATCCCATCGTGTTGTCGTTTGTGATCGCCTGTGGCCACCCACACTTCGCCTTTGTATTCAACACGGACCTGCACACTTCCCGGAATGTGCCCTGCCGGGTGGAAAGAGAACTTCACACCGTTGATGGTACCCGTTTGGCCGGATCTGAGTGTGTCGATCGCCAGGTCGTTACCGATGCGTGCGTGCATCAGCTGCTTGGTGATCGGATGTGCCAGATAGCGTCGGCTGCCGGCACGGGCATGGTCGCTGTGGGCGTGGGTGACGATCGCCCTGTCGACACCTTTCCATGGATCGATGTACACATCCGCCCGCTCGCACCAGATGCCACGGTCGGTGATTGACAGCAAACTCGTCATGGGGTGTTTCCCAAGATAGAAGGCGATGAACGGAAGTCGATGTTATGTTGTCGATAACCCACAGAGTGGAGACAGGTGTAAGACGTGACCCGGCGCAGCATCGCCGTCACAGCCTTTAAGCAACTACTTCCGCCGATCGGCCAACACGTTACTTTCGGATCGATGCGACAGACCGAGACCAAAGTCTGCTTGGAATGCGGTGAGCCGGTGAAGGGCCGGACCGATAAGAAGTTCTGTTCGGACGCGTGCCGCAACATCTACCACTACCGCAGCAACAACGCGCCCATCAATTACGTGCGCAACGTGGTGAACGCGTTGAAGCGCAACCGGCGGATCCTTATGGAACTGAACGACGGGGCGCAGGGGACCAAGAAGGTGCACCGGGACAAGCTCGTGCAGAAGGGGTACAACTTCATGTACCACACGAACATCTATCGCACGATGAAGGGGAACGTGTACGTGTTCTGCTTTGAACACGGGTACCTCGAACTCAGCGAGAACTGGTACACGCTGGTTCGGCGGGACGAATACCTGGAACGGGCGGGGGACCTCTGACCGAGGCTTACATCATCGCCCAGATGATCAGCACGATACTGCCGAGAATGCCCAAGGCCACCAGCACAGGGCCACCGATCTCGTTCTGCTCAGCTTCTTCAGGGAAGTGCCCCTCGTGGTGATGGTCGCTCATCGCGGTCTGGTTTTGACGGGGCGAATATAAAAGAGGCATCAACCGCCCTCCGGGGAGGTCAATAGCGTCTTTCGGAGCTTTTCAACAGCGGTACCGACAGGTCCTTGTTGGCTCAGTTCAGGCTGAACGTAGGCTGGCGCAGGGTCATCCGGGCGATGATTCCGCTTTCGTTGGCCCGCATGCGACGCACGATGGCGCGCACCTGGTCATCCAGCTCCACATCGCTGAGCTTCGCAAGGTCCTTGTACACCGGCAGGCTGTTCCGGCTCTTCAGGATGAGCGATATTTTGAAAGCGCGTGACATGGTTCCGAGGGAGTAGACGAGGGGTACCCCGGAAGGGATGCCTGTGATTTTCGACGAAACAGGCAAAGGATGTGAATGGGCAGGGAATGGTCAGGTTAGTAGAGGCGTCTAGTCACTGATCGTCAGATAAATAAATAATCTCATTTGATCTATTGATGGACTGCCCGGGGACGGGCCGTCGCCGTTGGTAAGCCACCTACCAAGCCAGGCACCCTGGGGCGTCGCTGGCTTTTTCCTGGAGTTACGCGTCTTCGGCTGCCTTGGCCCCGCAACTCCACGAAAAAGCCCCTGCGACTATCGCAAGGGCTTGGTCTGGTCGGGGTGAGAGGATTCGAACCTCCGGCCTCGTCGTCCCGAACGACGCGCGCTAACCGGGCTGCGCTACACCCCGAATGCTGTAACGGGCGGCAAATGTAGACTTCTGAACGAAAGCCGATCGGTCAAGACTCGAACTTGTAGCCGATGCCCTTCACGGTGCCAATGCGGTCGTCGCCGATCTTCTCGCGGAGTTTGCGGATATGCACGTCGATGGTCCGGTCGCCCACAAAGAGGCCATCGCCCCAGATGTGCGCGTAGATCTCGTCCCTCTTGAACACTTTGCCTGGCTTGCTCATCAGCAGGGCCAGGAGTTCGAATTCCTTCTTGGGCAGCTTCAGTTCGTGGCCGCCGTTGCGCACAAGCACCTTCTCAAGGTCGAGCGTCACACCATTGGACTCGATGGTCTTCTCATCGCTCTTGCTGCTGCCGGAGCGCTTCAGCAGAGCCTTCACCTTGCTCACGAAGACCTTGGGTCGGACAGGCTTGGTAATGTAGTCATCGGCACCCGCGTCAAAGCCGGCGATCTGCGAATAATCCTCGCCGCGGGCGGTGAGGAAGGTGATCAGCGTCTGCTTGAACTCCGGAAGTGCGCGAAGCTGGTTGCACACCTCTACGCCGTCCATGCCGGGCATCATGATGTCCAGCACGATCAGGTCGGGGCGTTCCGCCTTGGCGACCTTCAGGCCGTCCCGGCCATTGTTTGCCGTAAAGACCTTCAGGCCCTCACGTTCCAGATTGTAGCGCAGCAGTTCGAGGATATCCTGCTCATCGTCCACCAACAACACCTTCTGGGAGATCGCACCGGCCATTTGCGGATCTTGCTTTTCGGCTGCGAAGTGAGACATGTGCGGTGAGGTCAGGGTTAGCAGGCTGTCAAAAGTAGGTTAAGCTCCAGCCGGACTGACGTGGCTCACGGAAGCGTCCATGCGCCTACTTTCGCTGCCGACAAGCGGGAGTAGCTCAGTTGGTAGAGCATCAGCTTCCCAAGCTGAGGGTCGCGGGTTCGAATCCCGTTTCCCGCTCAACAGGAAGGCGGCCGTACCGGGCCGCCTTCCGTTGTAAAGTGTCGCACGATCTCCCGAGGACATTGAAGAAGCCCTCCAAGTCCCGTCCACGTTCCTCCGCCAACGCTTTGCGCGTAGTGGAACTGTTCGCCGGCGTCGGTGGATTCCGCATCGGACTGGAGAAGGCTGGCGCGTTCCGTGTGGTGTGGAGCAACCAGTGGGAACCGGGCAAGAGGAAGCAGCACGCGAGCGATGTGTATGTGGCGCGTTTCGGTCCGGAGCATCATGTGAATGACGACATCGCATCGGTGCGGACGGAGGTAATACCCGATCACGACCTGCTGGTGGGTGGGTTCCCCTGTCAGGACTATTCGGTGGCGAGCACGCTGAAGAACGCGAAGGGCCTGGTGGGCAGGAAGGGCATCCTTTGGTGGCAGATCCACAGGATCCTTACCCAGAAGAAGCACAAGCCGAAATACCTGCTGCTGGAGAACGTGGACCGCCTGCTCGGATCGCCGGCGACCCAACGCGGTCGCGATTTCGCTGTGATGCTCTCCTCCCTGAGTGCGCTCGGGTACACCGTGGAGTGGCGGGTGATCAACGCTGCCGAGCATGGCATGCCGCAACGGCGCAAACGCGTGTTCATCTTCGGGGAATTGGGCGTACAACTGCCGAAAAAAGCTTTTCACGCGGAGGACCATCTGCTGTACAACGGCCTGTTCGCAGCAGCATTCCCGCAAGCCGATGCGGTGGAGGCCTGCATGCGTTTCGAACTGGACCAGGATCTGGCGCGGCTCACCCGCACGTTCAATACCCGCAAGCAACGCTCCCCCTTCCAGAACACGGGTTTCATGCACCGGGGTTCGGTGTGGACGATGAAGGTGAAGGCTGCGCCCACATTGGGCAAGGTCCTGGGGGATGTGCTCATCCCGACGTCAGAAGTGCCTCGCGATTACTTCATCGCCAAGCGCGAAATGCCCAAATGGAAACATCTGAAAGGGGCGAAGAAGGAGTTGCGGACTTCGGCCAACGGCCATAAATACCATTACGCGGAGGGATCCATGACCTTTCCGGATGCACTGGACGCGCCGTCACGCACGATCGTTACCGGTGAAGGAGGACCCGGTCCGTCGCGCTTCAAGCACGTTGTCCGGACCCCGGACGGTCGCTATCGACGACTGACACCGGTGGAACTGGAGCGCTTGAACATGTTCCCCGACGACCACACGGCCGGCGTACCGGACGGGTGGCGCGCGTTCTTCATGGGCAATGCGCTTGTCACGGGTGTCGTAGAACGGCTAGGCAAGGCACTGCTCCGCAAGCACCGGTCGTGATCCGATCGGTATCCATAGCACGTATCTCTGTGCCCTGAAGCCCGGAACAGTCCAACACGCCGGCCAGGAACACAACATGAACCTGCCAATTCTGCCTTTCCGTTCTGGGTGGAGCGCCTTGGGCATCACTTTCGCCCTGCTGTCCTGCGCCAATTCCTCACAGAACCAACAAAGCACCATGAACCAAGCACAGGCCTCCACATCTAACCCCGGCACGGTAGCCGGAACCGACACCATCGTGCTGGGAGCGGGCTGCTTCTGGTGCGTCGAGGCGGTCTTCGCCGAACTGAATGGGGTGAAGTCGGTGATGCCGGGCTATACGGGAGGCTCCATGAAGGACCCGGACTACAAGAGCGTGTGTACCGGCGAAACGGGACACGCCGAAGTGGCCGAGGTCGTTTATGACCCCACGGTGGTCACATTACCCGAGATCCTGGAGGTGTTCTGGCAAACGCACGATCCCACGACGCTCAACCGCCAGGGTGCGGACGTGGGCACGCAGTACCGCTCGGCCATTTTCTACCGGAACGCGGAGCAGAAGGCCACGGCCGAGCATTACAAGGCCGAACTGGACAAGAGCGGGGCCTTCCTCCGGCCCATCGTTACTGAGATCGCCGCGCTGGGCATGTTCTACCCGGCTGAGAACTACCACCGCGACTACTACGCGAACAATCCGGAACAGGGCTATTGCCAGATGGTGATCCGCCCGAAACTGGAGAAGTTCCGCAAGGCCTTCGCGAACAAGCTGAAGTAGGGGCCTTCCGGGGTGCTTCACGGCTTGGCACCTATTTTGGCAGCGGCGCGGCACAAGCACCGCCCGATGCGCATGACCGTACGCTCACTCTCATTCCTCGCCTTCCTTCCAGCGATCGTCGCCAACGCCCAACAGCCCGAACTGGTCGAGCACGTCCGCAACGGCGGCTTTGAGTTCGTGGAAGGTGAGCCGGACACGTATGACATGATCAAGCACGCCGTGGGCTGGAACAACGTGACGATCGGCTATTCCGAACTGTTCAGCAAATCGGCCCCGGGCAAGACCGTGGGCATCCCGGTGAACGACTACGGCAAGATGGACCCGCAGGAAGGCGACCACTACGCGGGCTTTTTCGCTTGGAAGGATGACGAGAAGCGCAGCTTCGATGAGGGCGACGACCCCTTCGTGGCCGGCTGGAGTTCCTATTCGGAGTACATCATTACCGACCTGTTGAAACCGCTTGAGGAAGGACGGGAGTACGAAGTGACGTTCTGGATCGCCCTTTCAGGCAACAGCGATCGGGCGGTCTCGGGGATCGGGGCATACTGCTCGCTGGAAAGGCTCAATGAACAGCACCGCCGATTCCTGCGCCAGAAGCCGCAGGTCTCCGTGGAGAAGATCATGGAGGAGAAGGGCAAGTGGGTAGAGGTGAAGGGCACGTTCGAGGCCGACGGTGGGGAACAGTACATCATCATCGGTACCTATCCGGCGGCGGACTTCGAGACCAAGCGCATGATCGACGGGCTGGACAACAAGTACGCCTACTACTACATCGACGGCATCAGCGTGAAGCTGCTGCCCAAGGAGGCACCGAAAGAGGCGCCGAAGCCGGTTTCCCCAGTGCCGCCAGTGGCGCCGGTCGAGGCTCCCAAGCAGTAAGGGGCATCACCCGCGAGGTTTTTGTCGAATGGGGTGTGACCTGCTCAGGCAGCAGCGTCGGAACCTCACCAAAACCAAAACTCCCGCTTGATGGAGAAGAAGTACGCGCTGATGGCCCTGACCGCCATCGTCGGTCACAACGCTTTCACGCAAGGTCCGAACCTGGTGAAGAACCCCGGCTTCGAAGAGTTTACCAAGCCTGTTCATACCTGGGACCAACTACGCAGGGCCAGCGGATGGTCGAACGCCAACATCGGAACGTGCGATGTGTTCGACAAGAACGCCTGCTACGTGGCCGTTCCTGACAATGACCTCGGAACGGGTACGACGGCCTTCGAGGGTGAGCACTATGCGGGTTTCGTGGCGTACAAGGAGGATATGCGCCAGAACTGGAAGAGCATGTTCTGGCGAGATGAGGACTGGCGGAACACGGGGTACCAGAACTACGCCGAGTACTTGCAGACCGAACTCGCTTCAACGCTTACGGCCGGCCAGGAGTACGACATCAGCTTCCGCGTGAAATTGAGCAATGGCAGCGACCGTGCTGTCAGCGGGATCGGTGCCTATTGCTCGCCGGCAGCGCTGGCCTACAAGCATCCGCACTATGTGACCGAGAAGCCACAGGTGAGTTCCGGCAAGGTGGTGGTCGATAAGCAGAATTGGACCGAGGTCAAGGGCACCTTCACCTCCGATGGCACGGAGAAATACCTCATCATCGGCGCGTTCCCCACCGCAGGCATGGAGAAGACCAAGGCTGTGGAAGGTGCGGACAACCAACACGCTTACTACTACATCGACGGCATCTCGGTGAATATCCATCCCGAACCTGATACGGACGGCGACGGTGTGGTCGACAAGGAGGACCGTTGCCCGCAGGAAAAGGGGCTGGCGGACCTGGGTGGATGCCCGGACCGCGACGGCGACGGGATCGTGGACGCGCTGGACGCCTGCCCGGACAAACCGGGGTCGGCCGAGTTCAAGGGTTGCGCCGACAGCGATGGTGATGGGATCGCGGACAATGTGGACCGCTGCCCTAACGAAAAAGGCGTGAAGGCCATGAACGGCTGTCCGGAGATCAGTGAGAGAACGAAGAACCTGTTCGAGCGGGCGCTCAACGGTATCAAATTCGAAACCGGCAGGAGCGTGATCAAGAAGGAGAGTTTCTCCATCCTGAACGACGTGGTGAAGGTGATGGAGGAGAACCCGACGTACAACCTCTGGATCCATGGACATACCGATGACCAGGGCGATGCCGGCAAGAACCAGACGTTGAGCGAGGATCGAGCCGCAGCCGTGAGGAAGTTTCTCACGGAGAAAGGGGTGGCTGACAACAGAACCAGGAGCGAGGGCCATGGCGAAACGCAACCGGTGGCGGATAATGGAACTGCCGCCGGTCGGGCCATCAACCGACGTGTTGAGTTCAAAGTGACTTTCTGGGAGTAAGCCCGGAAAGTGTGGATGGGAGAGGGCTGCCTGGTGGGGTGGCCCTTTCCTTGTGCTGGTCCAAGCAGGGGTGTTCGCGCAGGTCGTTGCTTTGCGCCATGGCGTTTTCAAGCACCAAGCTCTACAGTGTGCTCACATTGACGTGCCCGCACTGCCATGAAGGACGTTTCTTCCAGTCCCACCCGTACGACCTGACCAAGGCCGGTGATCTGCTGGAGCATTGCCCACAATGTGGCCGCAGCTACGAGATGGAGCCCGGTTTCTACTACGGCGCGATGTACGTGGCGTACGGTCTCGGTGTTGGCATCTGCCTGGCCACGTTCCTGTTGCTGCACTGGATCGCGCCGCTGATGCCGCTTTATTGGATCATCATCGTCATGGCGGCGGTGATGATCTTCGGTGGCCCCTACTTCTACGCGCTGAGCAAGATCATCTGGGCGAACATCTTCATCGGTTACAAGAAGCCTGAGACGCGCTCCTAGGACTATTGCTGGGCTTGTCCGGCGTCCTGCATCATCGCCTCCACCTCTCCGGGTTCGCCGACGAACATCTGCGCCTGCACCATGTAGCGATAGGGCATCTTCTTGGAGTACGACCCGATGTCTGTGAATCCACAGGGTTCCATGGCATCCATCACCCGGTCTTCCGGCAGCCGCTCGTCCAAGGGCGGCCCCACCGGGGTCTGTTCAGGAATGAAATTCACGATGAACAGACTGCTGGGGAACCGGACGCTGCTGCGCACCTTGGTGAAAAAGCCGATGGGATCGGGGATGCTCAGGAGCTGCCGTGTGCAAAGGGCCACGTCCACTTCGTTCATGGCCAGGTTCGGCGTCCCTGCGACCGCTGTGCGTATCTCCAGTCGCTCATCGCAGATACCCAGTTCTTTTTTCCGGGCCTCGAGCGCTTCGATGTTACGCGGGTCGTCATCCGATGCGATCACCTTGGCACCCGCTTCCAGCAGCTTCATGGTGTAATACCCATCGCCCACGAAGAGATCAGCCACGGTTTTGCCGTTCACACCGCCCATGGCCGTGATGAGGGAGTCCACCGTGTGCCAGTCATCGGGTGTTCGGGCCGGTGGGCAGCCGGGGGCATTAGCCGTGCTGGTCGATGCACCGGAGGCGGTCGTCGTTGTGCCCGGCTTGTCCTCACAGGAACTACAGGCAGCCAGACAGGCGGCCCAAAAAAGGAAGTTGATGCGCATGGTCTCTGTCGAAGCCTTCGGGGATGGGGTATCGTAGGGAAACAGAACTGGCCGCGAAAATACAGGCCTACTGGGGCTGCACAGCTTTGATGGACCTTTCCCAAAGCGCTTTGCCCGACGCGTCACGAACGGTCATGGTGAGGAGCCGTTCCGTTCTCGGCCCGCTGAAACGCAGGGTCGCGAAGTTGCGCTCGACCACCAAGGTGCCCTCCACAGCGAACTTGTTCTCCTCCTTGGGCTCATGTGTGCCGCTGGTCAAGGGGGATACCGTCAGGTCGTAGAGCGGGAGGCCATTGGGCTGATCCATTCTGCTCAGCACGCTATGGTGCCTGTCACCGGTGAGGAAGATGACGTTCCGTAGACCCTCTGCGTTCAGCCGGTCCAGCAGGCGCTTCCGTTCGCGGGGATAGGTCGCGAAATTCTCGTAGACGGCACCGCTGTTCAGGACCTGTCCGCCCGACGCCACGACCTTGAAGGTCGCATCGCTGTATTTCAGTGCACGGATGAGCCAGTCCAGTTGGGCCTCCCCGAACATCACGGCCGTGTCCGTGGCCACGTCCGGTGGTACGCGGAAGGTGCGGTCGTCCAACAGGAAGAAGTCAACATCGGACCAGGAGAACATCGTCGCGATGCCATCAACACCCGGAGCGGTGCATGGCGGGTTCGGCCAGAAGAGGTCGAACGCCTTGCGCGTGAGGGCCGCGTTCGTGAAGCTGCCGTCGGCATCGTTCGGGCCGAAATCATGATCGTCCCAAGTGGCGTAGTGGTGTGTTGTGCGGAGGAGCCGTTGCAGTTCAGGAGTGGCACGTGTGTGCGTGTAGCGGTGCAGTATGCCGCTCCAGCTACCCCAGTCCGGTTCACGGAGATAGACGTTGTCGCCCAGCCAGAGCATGAGGTCCGGGTGCTGGTCAGCGATGCCGTTGAAGATCCCGTAACCATCACCATAGGGTTTCCCGGGCCGGTCGTAGGCAGGCTCGTTGATGTACGCACAACTACCTGTGGCCACTGTGAAGTCGGGCGGTTCCGTGCGGTACTTCCACAGGGCCTGGGTGTGGAAGCGCAGCGTATCCGCGATCTCCACGGGCATGTCGTCCAGCAGCACCCGATAGCGATAAGTGTTGCCAGGCTCCACCTTGTCGGCGATGAGCTTGACGGCAAAGGCACTCTTCGCTTCAGCCGTCGCCTCGGCCGAATAATGGACATTGGCCGGCTCGTCCTCTTTCCAGTACATCATGCTCGCTGTGCACGGGCGGTCTGTTTGAAGCCACACGATCCCCTCCAGGAATTCGCAATAGCCGGGCATGGGGCCGCTGACGATCGATTGCCCGAGCAGCGACAGGCAAATGGAGGAAGCGAGGAGAGTGGTGGACGCGCGCATGTGGCAAACCTATGCGCGAGTCAGGATCCTCGATCAGAACCGCGGAATGAAGGATCGAAGAAGTCAGGGGGACTTCACGTCTTCATGATCGCGTTGCGATGTTCCACAGCTGCGGTTCATTGTGGCAGAGGATCCACCACCCGGTAGAGGTAACCGCCCCGTTCAAAGACCCAGGTGACCATGCGCGCGTCCTCCGCGTCGCCGGCCTGTAGGTGCACGTACGTACGCAGGCCATCACGTGAACGCATGACCGAGGCGAACGGCAGGTCCTCGCGCCGCAGCGGTGCATCGAAGACGTCCAACCAAGTCGCGGTCGGCAGGTTCACCACGCATCCGCCCACGACGACCTCCAGCCGGCCGAGTCGGGAATGGGACTCTCCCGGAGACCAGCCGAGCACAGGCTGGTCCTCAAGCATCCATGCACCGTGTGACCGCTTGACCCATTTCGGGTGCTCGAACGCCTGGGCCTCGATGCGCACGCGCAAAGTGCTGTCGCGGAATTCAAGATGTCCTGGTGAACCGGCGAACAAAGGAACTTCGCAGAGTGAAGGGTTCGTGAATTCCATGACCAGCTCCTGGTAGCCGCCCAGTTCCATCACCTCGGCGCGGATGACAGGATCATCCACCTGATCGAGCGAAATATCCTGTGGTCCGGTGATGGCGAGAACGGGAAGCGCAAGGAGCGAGGGCATAACCGCGAGCGGGCGCGCGAACGAGAGCGACATGAGGCGGAGCATTGGCGGCTCCGTTGGCTGATAACGGAACTGTTGCCCGACTCAGTGTGTCGCCAGCTTCGCCACCATGTCCTGCGTGAGCGATGAGGCCGAAACGCCGAAGCCGTTCACCAGAACCCCTTTGATCCCCTTACCCGGTGCGGAAATGGCGTACACGATGGCCTCGTCAGCCGGGTCGGTGTCCCCTTCAAAACGATGGAACTCATCCATCTGGAAGTCCTCCGGGTGCAGTTCCGTGCGCTTCCCGTCGCACACCACACAATGACCGGCCAGGGTGAGTTCATCGTCATACCCGCGGCGTTGCAGGTCGCTTACAGCTTCGGAAAGGGTGGAGTAGGAGGGCATCAGAGAATGAAATGAACGATTCAATTGTCTGACCAATCGTCACCAAAAATAGGCTCGATGTATCCACAGCCCGGGCACTTGTATGTGACCGGATGAAGACTATTCTGCCTTAAATTATCCATCATATGACCGCACGCGGGACATGGTTTTCGTACGA
>CAZYPC010000046.1:0-32675 GCA_964649165.1 uncultured Chryseobacterium sp. | reverse complement strand
ACCTTCACCCCCCGCGGGAAAGTGCAGGCGAAGGGCAAGGGAGAGATGGAGATGTACTTCGTAGAGATCGCCTGACCGGTCCCGGAAGAACAGGTGGAAACACCGGTTTTCGTACTGCGCGAACATCCGACATTGCGCATGATCCATGAAGAAGGTAGCGCTGCTCCTGCTCCTGGCGTTCCTGCGCCCGGTATACGCCTGTGCGGCACCGGACACCTTGGTGATCACCGACGACGCGCTCCGCGGTGGGCGCGCCTTCGTTCGCAGCATCGTTATCTCCGTTCCGGGGATCGACCTGATCGAAGAGGGCCTTCCGCATTGCATCCGTGCCGACGATCCGTCGTTCGCCGCACGCGAGCTGGATGAGCGCACTTGGCAGCCCTTGAACAGCTTCGACCGCGCCCAGCTCCCGACCGGCCAGGTCTATTGGGTGCGCTTCCATCTGAAGGTGGATACAGCACTCGCCCATGCACCCGTGGACCTGGACATCTACAGCCAAGGCGCCGTGGAAGTGTACTTCAATGGCGAACTGGTGGAGCACTTCGGAACGATGCCCAGGACCGGGTCCACGGAGGGGTACCAAGCCGCTCCCTTCGTTCCGCGACGACAGGTGCGCTTGCGCTTCATGGGTGATGGCCAGCGCGAAACGGTCGCCATACGCTGCGTGCATGCCCCCGTGTCCGTGGCCGGTTTCGAACGAGCGAACGAGTTGGCGCTCACCCTGCACCTGCCGGAGGTGGAAGGGACCATCGCGGGCATGGAGGATAGTAACCTGCTGCAATACGGGCTGTTCATCGGCATCAACCTGATCATCCTGCTGCTCGCCGGTGCCATCATGTCGCGTTCCAAGCGGGACAGGAGCTGGTTGATGCTCGCGTTCTTCTCGCTCTTCATGGCGCTCGTGGGCTTCACCAACACACCGCCCAAGGGGAGCTTCGGCCTATCGCTCGAAGCGGTGACCGCCATCAGCTTGCTGAACCCGATCGTGTATCCGGTGGCGTTGTTCTTCCTGGTGCTGGTGCTGCGAACGCTCTTCGCCACGGTGGATCGCCGCAGCGTGCTGGTCTTCGGAACGATCACGCTGCTCATGATCGCCGCGAGCTATGAGGCGTATTCCGATCCGGCAGGAAACCACAACTTCGATGGTTGGATCACCATCCTCTTCTTCCTGGAGGTGGCGCGCCAGGCGTTGCGGGCCGTGCGCGAACAGGTCCATGGCAGTTGGATCATCGGTATCGGAGCGGTGCTCTTCATCATCAACGGTGTTTTCCTTGAGCAGTACTACCAGTTCACCGGGCACGAAATGGCGCGTTGGCTACGCACTTTCCTGCGGTTCTCCTATTACCTCACCATGCCGGTCAGCATCGCCATCTTCCTTGCGGTCCGTTCCGCCCACCAGAGCCGCCTGCTGGCCCGGCAGCGCGACGAGCTTGACAAGGAGGTGCACGAGCGTACGGCGGAACTGCGGCATGAGAAGGAGCGCTCCGAAGAACTCTTGCACAACATCCTGCCCGCTGAGGTCGCCGAAGAGCTGAAGGCGAAGGGCAGTGCCGATGCGCAGCTCATCGACCTGGTCACGGTGCTCTTCACGGACTTCAAGGGCTTCACGGAGATGAGCGAGAAGCTCACCGCAAAGCAGCTCGTAGCCGACATCCACGAATGCTTCAGCACCTTCGATCGCATCATGGAGAAGCACGGCATCGAGAAGATCAAGACCATCGGCGATGCGTACATGGCTGCTGGCGGGTTGCCCGACCCGCAACACGGATCACCGGCCGATGCGGTGCGCGCAGCGCTGGAGATGCAGGACTTCATGAAGAAGCACAAAGCTCAACGCGAAGAAGCAGGCAAACCCTATTTCGAGATGCGCGTGGGCATACACACCGGTCCGGTCGTTGCAGGCATCGTCGGCGTGAAGAAGTTCCAGTACGATATCTGGGGCGATACCGTGAACACGGCCAGCCGCATGGAGAGCAGTGGCCAGGTCGGCCAGGTGAACATCAGCGAAGCCACCTATGCGCTCGTGAAAGATGCCGTTGTCGGTTCTCAGTTGTTGGTTGCCCGTCAGGGCGATGGCAGCCAGACAGCGGACAACCGACAACCGACGGCAAAGGCATTCACCTTCACCCCCCGCGGGAAAGTGCAGGCGAAGGGCAAGGGAGAGATGGAGATGTTCTTCGTGACGAGGACCTGAAGCCCGAGCCTCGCTTTCCGGTAGCGCCTTTGCGGAGCACTTGTCCAGCCATGCCGGGAACGGTATACATTCACACCATGCCGCAACTCACGGATCTCTCTGGCTTGGAACGCCTCTGCAATGGTGATCAGCAACGCGTGAAGGAATTCGTTCAGAGCTACCTGAATGCAGCACCAGAGCTCATGAACGTGCTGGTCACGCTGGTGAAGGTCGGTGATGGTGAACGGCTCGCGAGCGCCACCCATGGCCTGCTTCCCCAGGTAGAATACATCGGAGCTGGACAACTGTTGACGTTGTTGACGACCATCGAAACGACATCGCGGGCTGAAGGGACCGCCGCCTGTGCCCCGCAGGTGGATGAAGCCGTCGCCCTGAACGAGCAGGTGATGGCCGAGCTGCGGAAGCGCACCGGTCAAGACAACTGACCCCGGGAGCCGGACCGGACCCGCATGACCGCCCATGCGAGCAACACCCGGGGGACCATGGATCGGACGAATGATGAACCTCTCACCTGCAACAATCCCTATGCGCATTCACCCTGCTCTTCTCGTCGCACTCTCCTCTTTGCCCTGTTCAGCACAAGTACTCCCTCAGCTATGGGGCATGGCCACAGGTGGTGGTGCCAACGACAAGGGAACCATCTTCCACATCGACGCCGACGGCACCGACTTCGTGAAGGTCTTCGACTTCGATGAGGCTTCGGGCTGGGGTCCGGAAGCCGGCCTCTGCCTCGCGCCGAATGGAAAACTGTACGGCACCACCGCCCATGGCGGAACGGCCAGCCCTGTGGGGGGCACGCTGTTCTCCTACGACCCGAGCGGCGGCGGCTTCCATAAGATCCTGGACTTCGACATAACCAATGGCGGCGGCAATTGGGGCACACTGGTCCTTGGCGGTGATGGCGCGCTGTACGGAGGCCAGTACATGGGCGGCGGCGGTGGTGGCAGTATCTACCGCGTGGATCCTGCCACCGATGCCTATACGATCCTGCATGGCCTCAATACGGCCACCGACGGCAGCGGCATCACCGACAAGCTGATCGTCGGTTCGGATGGCTGGCTCTACGGAACAGCGCACTACGGCGGGGCCTCCAACGTGGGCACGCTGTTCCGGTTCGATCCGATCGATCAGGTATTCGAAACGCTGCACGACTTCGCGGGCGGCGAAGGAGGCGACACCCCGTACGGCGGGCTCTGCGAGGCTGCCAACGGCTGGATGTACGGCATCACCTTCCTCGGGGGGCTCGATTCGTTCGGCATCCTCTACAAATACCATCCCACCACGGACCAGTTCGTGACGCTCGCCTCATTGGATACCATCCCTGGATCGAACTGCTGGTCTTCCATGGTGCAAGCGGGTCCGGACCTGCTCATCGGCTCGGTGCCCATCGGTGGCCAGTTCAGCTCCGGTTTCCTCTTCGGGATCACCCCTTCCACTGATGCCTTCAACGAGGTCCTTTCATTCACGCCAGTGAATGGTGGTAACCAGTTGGGGAATGTGATCCTGGGTTCAGATGGCATGATCTACGGGCTATGCCAGTCAGGCGGGGCGGGCGGTTTCGGCACCGTCTACAAGTTCGATCCCGTGAGCCATGCAGTGACCAACCTGCACAGCTTCGACTATGCGCTCGAAGGTGGCGCTTCGCGCGGCGACCTGGTGGAGGCCGGAACGGCGGTGGGCATCGAAGAGCGAATGCACGCGATGGATATCAGGGTATGGCCGAACCCGACCACAGGCCCGTTGAACGTGGCGTGCGCTTACCCGTCGGTCGGTCAGGTCCGTTACGAGATCAGCGATGCGCTTGGCCGCCGCTTGGTCAGTGGCCGGCTCGACGGTCCAACGACGTCGATCGACCTGCCTGCGGATGCTGGGGAATACAGGCTCACGGTAACGAGCGATACGTACCGGCTCACCACGCATGTCGCGAAGGTCCGGTGACGTGCGGGCTTTGGACCGGGTAAGTCAGGGATCCGCGATGCGGGGGATCCCCAAAGGCTTCGCTCAGCGCTGCACCAGCAGTCGTTGCGCCTGCTGCGTGCCATTGTGGTCCAGCGAAACCATGTAGGCGCCGGCCGTAAGGAAGGACAGGTCCAGTTCCGCGCGACCCTCGTACCGCCGTATCGGGACAGGAACCGTGCGACCGAGTCCGTCAATGATGCGGACGGCGGTGTTGTTGCCCAGATCCGCATAGACCACGGTCAGTGATGCGCTCGCGGGATTCGGGAAGATGACCATGCCAGTGCCCGTATTTCCCATATCCACCGCCACCGGCTGGAACACTTCCGTGGTCCCATCGATGTCGGTCTGCCGCAGCCGGTAGTAGGACGTGTTCGGCCACGGAGCAGCGTCCATCGCGGTGTAGTGCAGTTCGCTAGTGCTGGTGCCGGCACCAGGCAATTCCACCACAACCTCCCAAACGATCAGGTCACGCGAGCGCTCAACGGTGAAATAGGCGTTGTCGTGTTCGGTGGCCGTTATCCAGACCGCTTTCACCTGGTGTTCCTGTGGCTCGGCATTGAAGGCGAGGAGCTCGATCGGCAGTCCGCCTGTGCTGCTGGCCATGACCCCGGCGCCATTCAGCCCGCCCCCGCTGCCTGCACGACCCACACAAGGCGTCTGATTGCAACCTCCGGTGCCATTATTGGTCTGTACCGTTACGCTTCCGGTCGGCACGGGTGTGGAGAAGATCACGGTACCCTGGCCGCCGCCGCCACCGCCGCCGTGGGTGCTGGAGTTCACGGAGCCTCCATCGCCGCCGTTCGCCCGTATCGTGAGCGGACATGTACCTGCGAACGAGTACGAGGGAACCTGGAAGACGATGGAACCACCAGCGCCACCGGCTCCGGCCCCATCATTGCCCGAATTGCTGGCCGTTCCACCATCGGCGGAGATGCGCACCGCGCAGGTACCGGTGGTGCGCAGCTGAGCGGCTTTGATCAAGATGATCCCTCCCCCGTTCGCGCCATCGGTGGATACGTCGTCGTTGCCTTCCCCTCCTCCTCCCCCGCCGCCCATGAAGACGCGGCTGGCGTTGATGTGCGAAGTGAGCGCGATGCCCCCGATACCACCAGCGTCCGCGACGCAGCTCCAGCCGAGCACGGCACTGCCGCCCGCTGTGTAGTTCCCACCGCCACCGCCGCCCGCGTTGATCTGGTTGGCTCCCCCGCCCCCATTGATCATCTTACCGCGACCGTCGGTGAGGGCTACGCTCGTGTTCTTGTGGATCCCTTCTCCCTTCGTGGCGAAGTATTCGGTACCAGCCGCCGTACCCGACCATACATAGTCCGTGGTGTTGCACGGTGACGTGTAGTTGAACCGGTCGCGGGCACCACCGCGGAATCCGACAGCATCTGCCGTGATGTTGGCGCCCACCGTGAGCGTACCGCCGACCTGGAAGGCGAGCACACCGCCGATGGCACCGTTCCAGGCCATGCTCGGTGCCATTGCCGAAGCTACAGTGTAGTTGCCCCCAGCGCCGAGCAGTTCATGAGTGATGGCTTGCACCGCACAGTTGGTTCCTGTATTGAAGGTGACACCCGGGGCTGCGGTAAGGGTGATGGAGGTGAGCGTCGGGCCGGAGCGGGTGACCGAGGCGATCCGCCGCACCGTGTAGCGTCCGGCCTGCTGGATGGCGCTGAGATCGCCGAAGGAGGAGTTGTTCGCCGTGTTCGTGCCGATCACATTGTCCTGCATCTGCATGATCACCACGTCTTTGCCCGCCGCGAAGGAGGTGACGCTCTCCGCCGATGTGCCCACTGTGAGCACCGTTCCACTGATGGCGGTGATCTCGGCGTAAGCGTTCACGCCTTGGGCGGAACAGAACAGATGCAGAACAAGTGGAAGAACAACGAGTTGGCGCATGGGGAGAAAAATCGCCACCGTCCTACGACGGGTCACACGATTTGTTCGCTGAACTCGTCGAGCAGGTCGACGACAGCGCCTCTTCGACGGATGGTCATGAACCGGAACGTTCCCCCTACAAGCCTTTCAATACACGACAACCCGCCCGCTCTGCTGCGGACTGCCAGCCATGAGCAATTGGTAGACATAGGTGCCGCTGGCCGACAGTTCGAGGAAAACAGCCTCGCGATCCGAGCGAGGACCGATGTGGGTCACTTCACGACCCGTCACGTCGCGGACGCTCAGCTCCCATGGGGTGTTCCCCGCGGGGAAGCCCGTGAACCGCACCTGTCCCGTTGTCGGATTCGGATGACAGGAGAACGTGCTGGTCGGCTTGGCCTCGGTTGTCCCCGTGTTCAGGCAGGTCCCCGGCATATTCGCATCGAGCCAGGCCAGGCGGGTGCTTATCCAGGACTTCAAGGTATCCAGTTCGGCCGCGTAGGTCGCCGCGCAGGCGAGCACCTCCGGTGCCGGGCCGCTCACACCCAGCAGCGGCCATTTCTGGAAGTGACGGGCCTGGGCGTTCTGTACCACGGCGCCAACGCTGTCGATGTAAGTCGATATGCTTGCGATGGACAGGGCTCCCTCGCGCTGCTCCTCATACGCACAGCGCAACTCGTTCCTGAAGGTGCTATCCTGCAAGAGCCGGATGTACCAGCCCGCGGAGTAATTGTCGGTCGGGCAATCATTGATGTGGTGGGCCCAGCCGCTGCCATCGATGTTGTCGAAGATGTCGCAGCCCCAGAGGTTCTTCCAGGCCCAATCGAAGTCCCAGACGGGGCCGGCCTTCATCTTGCCGCCGTTGCTGTCCTTGTCCTTGTGGAAGAATACGCTCTTCTTGAACCCGTCATTGTTGCGCGAGACCTCGTTGACGAGGAAATAGTTGATGAAGGAAGGTACATCCAGGTACTTGCGATAGCCTGTTGTCGGATCATCGAAATCCGGAGCATACAAAGCCGTCTCCAGGCTGTCCACGAACGCGGCGATGTAGTCGCGCTGAGCGCTGGTGATGGAGTCCACTTCCGGGTACTCATAAACGAAATGGACCTCGAAGTCCGGGTGGTCGATCGGTGACCAGTTCGAGAGAAAACTGTTCTGTGCGTTCCAGTAGTTCTGTTGCAGGATGTAGCCGCCGGTCACGTCATCCCCCGTGTTCTCATCCCCGTTCAGTTTGGCGATATCCACCCTTCCCCCATCCCGTTTGATCTTCTCACCGAACACATAGATGCCCGCATAGGCGCTGTCCAGGAGGACCTCGCACAGGTGGGTGCGCGGAGCGTACTGGCCCATGGCGCGCGCCAAGTGGAACGCGAGTTCATTGCGGATCAATGAACGGTCGTTATAGTTCGAAAGCAATACCCAGTCGTTCTCCTCCGGCATGCCGAGCAGGGAGATGTTGTTGTTCGCTCCCGTGTCGTCGCGGGTCTCCAGTGAATACGGCTTCTGGGGGTAGCCTGCGGAGGTCGCGCCGCGGATACCGATGCCGATATGTCCGCTGTACAGGTTACTCGGGTCGGTCACATGGGTGATGCTGCCCGGGCCGTTGTACTTCATCTCCATCAGCGCATGCACCTTGCCATCGTAGGGGATCTCCTGACCGAGGGTGTTGATGAGCACGATGGGCAGTTCCGAGCTGTCCAGGACCACGGTACCCAGATCGGTGACACAGAGCTGGAAAGCCCCCTGCGCCCCGCCATACCCGAACACCTGGATGTACAGCATTTCGCCGGGCGGCAGGTCATAAGCCGTGGCCAGCGAATAGTAGCCATCACCGGCATCGTCATCACAGGCCCGCAGGGTAAGGCTGAAGCAATCCGGTCCGGTCCAGAGCGAAATGCCGGTGTCGTTCAGGCCTCCTACCTCGGAGGTGCCCACCGATACGTTGCCTGAGGGGGGCACCTCCATGGCGAACCAGAGGTCGCCGCCCTGGTAGTTCGCACAGCCGCCGTTCAGGCCGGTACCTGGAACACCACTGTTGTCCGCACCTGGGCAGGCCACGGTATCGATCGGCAGTGCACTGCACGGAGACCACCCCGGGAGCGGCGTGACACCGCAATCACCCGTGACACTGAACACAGCACCCGCATCCGGCTCGGGGCCATCGGCGAAAAGCACATCGCCGTTGGTTCCGAAAAGCTGGTAACTATTCTCGTTCTCGGCGCTCCACGCGGCATAGCTCAGCTCTATAAGGTCTCCCGTGCACGCTGTGAAAACGTGGCTGCTCATATAGCCCTCAGCCGCGAACACCCCAATGGAGGAGCCATTAACGAATACCTGGACCTGACCGCCGTTCCATCCATCCCCATAGGAATCATGCATCACCAGGTGGTGCTCGCAACATTGTGCGTTCAGCACGCTGTGGCAGAAGAAGGTCGCAAGCGGGGCCACAAAGGCACGGGACAAGGGCATTTCCGTAGGTGAACTCAGGGTTATGGCAAACATAAGCCGGTGCTGGGTGTCGCATCCGCGGGATCACCGGCGACCGTGGAAAGACGAACAGAACCACGCTGATCCACGTAGGAACGCGTGCCGAACCGGCTCAACCGTGCGCACCCTGCCCTTCGAAGCCCCCAAGACCACCCGTCGCAAGGTGCTTTTCACGCTGTACGGTACGTTGCTGGTGTTGAGCGTGGCCCTCATCGCCTGGCTGCACAACGGCCAGTTGGGTTCGCTGAAGTCCCAGGCGTTCGCACGCATGGGTGGCGTCACCGGTACACTGGGCGCTCAATTGGACGGCGGCCGCGTGGCCAAGCTCCTGGATCGCTATGATTCCAGGGGCATGCTTATCAACACCACGCAGGATGCCTGGTACTATGTGCTGCACGAGAACCTGAAGAAAGCGGCAGAGGCGAACGGCCTGGAAGAGCCCTTGTTCGTGCTGGCCTTTGACACGGGCAAGGCCGAACTGCAAGTGGTCGTCACATCGAACACGGAACCTGCTCTGCGCGACCGGTTCGACCGCGCCACCGCATCGTCCATCGTGGACTACCTGAATTCCGGCCGTGTGGATGCCCAGCGCGGGGTGTGGGGGAATGAGGTCGCCGCCTTCGACGCCGTTCGGGACAGCCGTGGCAAGGTCGTGGGCGTGGTGTATTCCAGTTCACCGCTGGCGGACCTGGCAGCAGTGGCCAATGGCCGCCTCTGGCGGAATATCGCCATCGGTGCAGCGGCCCTGGTGATCATCGGACTTTTCCTTGTACGGAGCGTCGGACGCATGGTGGCGCGCGAGGAAGCGGCCCGTGATCACTGGCAGCAGCGTCACGAAGGCATCACGGACAGCATTGCCTATGCGGGCAAGATCCAAGGGGCGCTCGTCCCCCGACCGGAGCAATTGCGTGAGATGTTCCCGGAGCACTTCGTCCTCAACCGACCGAAGGACGTGGTCAGCGGGGATTTCCATTGGTACCACCGCCTGAGCGCGGATACCTGCTTCGTGGCTGCCGCTGACTGCACAGGACACGGGCTTCCCGGCGCGATGATGGCGGCCATCGGCTGCTCCCTGTTGAACGAACTCGTTACACAGCATCCGCACAAGGATCCGGCCGAGCTGTTGGGTCTGCTGAGCGAACGCATGGTCGGCGCGCTCAACCAGAGCGGCCAGCGCATGGGGGCCGGAGACGGGATGGATGTGGCTTTGTGCCGGATCGACCGCAAACAGCGGGAGCTGCTCTTCGCCGGCGCCTTCCGTCCGCTCTATTGGATGCACGACGGGCAGCTCACCGTGATAAACGGAGACCGACAGCCCGTGGGCGGCTCCCAGCATGGCGACCACCGCAAGTTCACGGTGCATCGCGTGGCGTACCACGAGGGTGACCGACTGTACCTCTTCAGCGACGGCTATGTGGACCAGTTCGGCGGGCCGGAGCGCAAGAAGTTCATGAGCGCCCGGTTCAACGAGATGCTCGCGAACAACCAGCACCTCCCGTTGGCTGAACAGGCGGTCGTCCTGGAGAATACCTTCCTGGAGTGGAAGGGCGACAACGAACAGGTCGACGACATCTGCGTGGTCGGACTTGCCGTTTGATGCCGCAGCACCACGCGCTCTGGAAGGCACCACCTTCGACTGATGATCCCCAAGGTCTGCGCAGTGAATGCGGAGTGGCCTTCTATCTTTGGCCATGCGGCCTTTTTGCCTGCGCCGCGCAAGGATCTGATGTCAACGAAAGCCGAGCTCATCGAGCGCATGGAGGCCCTCCTCCAGAACCCGGACGTGGAACACGTGCAGGAGCATGTGGATGCCCTGAAGGAATCCTACGAGGCCCTCGTGGCCGCAACCCAGCATGAAGCCCCACAGGAAGCCGCCGTGGTCGTGGAAGCCGGTGCGGAAGAGAACGCTCCCGTAGCGGAGCTTCCAGCGCAACCCATTGAAAGCGCTCCCCTGCAGGACGAAGAGGACAAGAAGTTCAAGCAGCTCCTTGACGCCTTCAACACGAAGGTGAACGACATCCGCCGCCAGCGTCAGAAGCAGGAGACCGACAACCTCGCCGCCAAGACCGCCATCATGGATGAGCTCAAGGCGATGATCACCTCCGAGGAGAACATCGGCAACGCCTTCCAGCGGTTCAATGAGCTCGGCGAGAAATGGAAGACCATCGGTCCGGTACCGCAACAGAACTACCGCGATCTGCAGCGCGATTACAGCCACCTGCGTGATGAGTTCTTCTACCACATCCGCATCTACAAGGAGCTACGCGATCATGATCTGAAGAAGAACACCGCCTTGAAGCAGGCGCTGATCGCCGACATGCAGGCCGTGCAGCATGTGGAAAGCGTAAAGGAAGCCGAGGCGCTCGTGAAGGAGTACCAGGAGAAGTGGCACCAGATCGGCGCAGTGGTGAAGGAGGAATGGGAGCCCATCCGTGACGGTTTCTGGAACGCCACACGCGTGGTGTACGACCGCATCAACGAGTACTACCGGGCCCGCCGTGCGGAACACGATGCCAATCTGCTCGCCAAGCAGGCCCTCATCGAGAAGGTGAACGCCGTGGTCGCCGAAGCCGAGGCCAAGAGCGCCAAGGATTGGAAGGCCCTCACGGACCAGGTGCTCGAACTACAGACCGCCTGGAAGAGCGTGGGCTTCGCCACCAAAAAGGACAACGAGCGCGTCTGGAAGGAGTTCCGCAACGCCTGCAACGCCTTCTTCGACAAGAAGAACGCCTTCTTCAGCGAGATGAAGAGCCAGTTCAAAACGGCCTTCGACAAGAAACAAGCACTCCTGCAGCAGGCGATCCAATTGAAGGACAGCACGGACTGGCGGCAGACGGCCGACAAGCTCAAGGCCCTGCAAGCCCAATGGAAAGAGGCCGGCAGTGCGGGCCCCCGCGACGAGAACAAGCTCTGGAACAAGTTCCGCGAATCATGCGACGCCTTCTTCCAGAACCGCAAAACACACTTTGATGCGCTTGATGCCGAGCAGGCCGTGCATGTGCAGGAGAAGGAACAACTGCTTTCCGAGTTGGAGAACTTCCAGCATCTGCCTGATCGTGGGGCCACGCTCGATACGTTGAAGGCGTTCAGCGCGCGCTGGATGAACAGTGGCCGGGTGAGCCCGAAGATGTTCGACGCCATGTCCACCCGCTACCGCAACGCGATGGACAAGCAGTACGGCCTGTTGCGCTTGAACGCGGAGGAGAAACGGCGCATGGCATTCGTGGGCCGCGTCGAAGAGCTCAAGTCCAGCTCGGACCCTAAGTTCCAGCTGGACAAAGAGGCGCGCTTCATCAAACGGAAGATCGAAGAGATCGAGGCCGAGATGAAGCAGATGGACCGCAACATGGGCATGTTCAACTTCAAGAGCGCCAGCGGCGAGGCCATGAAGAAGGACATGGAAAAGAAGATCGAGCGCGCACGTGAGGACATCGAACGCCTGCGGAAACAGCACCGGCAACTGATGCAGGAGATGCGCGGTCCGGTAGCGCCGAAGGCGGAAGAACCGGCCGCCCCGACCGCTGAACAGGCTGCGCCACCGAGCGCTGGGGTGCCGGACGCACCTGCGGCCGACGAACAGGCTCCGGAAGCGCCCGCATCCTGATCCGCGTGATGCCCCCCGCGCATCTGGTGGTCAGCCTGGAGGTACCCGTCGCCTGGGGAGAGCAGGACCTGTTCGGTCATGTGAACAACATCGTGTACTTCCGCTATTTCGAGAGCGTGCGGATGCATTTCCTCGAGCGCATCGGTGTGTTGCGCTCCCACAAAGAGACCGGTCACGGCGTGATCCTGGCCAGTACGACCTGTGACTTCAAGAAGCCCGTCACCTGGCCGCAGCGCCTGACCATACGCACGGGCTCCGCGCGCATCGGCAACACGAGCTTCACCATGGACTACCTCATCACCGATGAGACCGGAGAAGCCGTGGCCACGGGCACCAGTGTGCAGGTGATGTACGACTACAATACCGGCAACAAGATGCGCGTGACCGATGAGGTGCGCGCGGCCATAGAACGCGTCCAATCGATACCCGCATGAGAAAGGAGATCATCCCGTTCATCGTCGTCCTGCTCGCATCGGGCTGCAGCGGACCTGTCCCCCCTTCCGTGCCGGGCGAGGAGCCCGACCCACCTCCCCCGACTCCCACGGACGTGCTCGCCAACTACCGTTCGCTCATCGGCGAATGGGTGGACCGTGGTTCCCCGAAGTTCACCTGTTTCGAACGTTGGACGGCGGAGGGCGATAGCGTCCTGAAAGGGTTCGGGTACGTGATGGCCAAGGGCGATACCGTTTTCATCGAGGATCTGCGGCTCGAAGAGGTCAATGGGCAGGTGGTCTATTCCGCCCGAATTGAAAGCCAGAACAACGGACAATGGGTGCCCTTCACGGCTCAGGGATCCGGTGACGACTCGCTGGTCTTCGAGAACCCCGGCCACGACTTCCCCCAATGCATCACCTACGTGAAGGACAGCACCGGCGCCTGGGATGTAGCGGTGACCGGCAACGAGAACGGTACTGATCGCGCGGAACGCTTCCGGTTCGTTCGCATGTGACGGAACGTTATCTTCAACGTCTCTCCTGTTCCACCAACCAAACCAAAACCTGAAGAAGCCATGGGCATGATGAAGGAGTTCAAGGAGTTCGCGATGAAAGGCAACCTGGTCGATATGGCCGTGGCCTTCGTCATGGGCGGTGCGTTCGGCAAGGTCACATCGGCGTTCATCGACGGTATGGTGATGCCGCTGGTCGGACAGTTGACCGGCGGCGTTGACTTCAACAACAAGAAGGTCATACTTACCAAGGCTGTTGCCGAGGTGAAAGACGCCTCCGGGGCCGTGATCACCCCAGGGGTATCCGAGGTAGCCGTCAAATGGGGGACCTTCGTTACGGTGACCATCGAGTTCCTGGTCGTCGCCTTCGTCATGTTCATGGTGATCAAGGCCATCAACAAGATGAAAAAGGCCGAACCCCCTCCTGCCCCCGCCGGGCCCAGCAACGAAGAGAAGCTGCTGATGGAGATCCGCGATGCGCTGAAGAAGTAGCGCGTCATCCAAAGACCTCGAAAGGACCCTGGCTTCGGCCGGGGTCCTTCATTTTCTACCGGTCGAAGCGGTGCGTACCTGAAACCTGATCGAACCGGATACCGGTACCACTGAACGCACGGGCCAATTCGCCCGATGCCATGGCTTCCGCGGGTGTGCCCTGCCAGGGAGCGGCATCCGGTCGCAGCAGGAGTACGCGATCGCACAGGTCTACTGCGAGTTGAAGATCATGCGTGCTGAACAGCACCGCCTTGCCTTGCTCCAAGGCGATGGTGCGCAACATCCGCACGATCTCCGCGCGGTTCTTCAGGTCCAAAAAAGCGGTGGGTTCATCGAGCAACAGCACCGGGGTCTCCTGCGCGAGCGCTCGCGCGATGAGCACCTTCTGGCATTCGCCATCGCTGCATGTGCCAAGAGCTTTGTGCTGGAGATGCCCTGCACCCGTCAATTCCAGCGCCCGGTCAACCTTTTCCTCGTCGGTCGCGGTCAGCGCGCCCCATCTTCCGGTCCAGGGTTGACGACCGAGCGAAACGAGCGTCCGGACATCGAGCATCCCGGTCTGGGGTCGTCCGGTGAGTACGATGCTCACCATCCGTGCCCGCTCTCCGGCACTCATCGAGAGCATGGGCCTATCTCCGATGAAGACGTCCCCGTCGATCGCTGGAAGAAGCCCCGCCAGCGTTCTGAGCAATGTGCTTTTGCCGATGCCGTTCGCACCGAGCATCGCGGTGAGCTCGCCGGGGGCGATGGCCAGTGCGATGTCCCGCATCAACGGGCGTTCACCGTGGCCCACCGTGAGCCGCTCGGAGCGCAACAAGACCTGGCCGCTCATGCGCGTGCCCAGTGTTTTCCGCCCAACAACACCCACAGGACCACCGGAGCACCGAGCAGGCTCGTGACCGCGTTCAGTGGCAGCGCCACTCCCGTGCTCGACACCCGGACAAGGAGATCACAGCCCAGCGCGAGCGCACAGCCAAGCAGGATGCTGGACGGCATCAGTACCGCGTGGTCACTGGTGCGCACGAAAGCGCGGGCGACGTGTGGTGTTGCCAGGCCGAGAAAGGCGACCGGACCGCAGAACGCTGTGATCGTCCCGGCCAAGAGTCCCGTGGTCAGGATGGCCAGCCGGCGCACCGTAGCTACGTCCGTGCCCAGACTTGCGGCGTACTCCTCCCCGAGCAGCAAGGCGTTCAGGCGCTTGACCAGGGCGAAGCAGGCCAGAAGTCCGATCAGGACGGGCACCACCAGCCACAACAGCCGGTCAGGCCGCACCGCGCTGAACGTGCCCATCCCCCAAACGACGTAGCTTTTCACGGCTTGCGCCATGCCAGCGGTCTGCAACACACTGATCATCGCCGAGCACAGGTAGCCGACCATGAGCCCCACGATCAACAGGGTTACACTATCCCCGACACGTCGGTCGGCAAGAACGATGAGCAACAAGATGGCCATCGCCCCCGTGAACGAAGCACCGATGACCAGCACCTCGCGCGGAACGGGCAGCATGGACCACAACGGTGTGGCCAGCATCACCAACGCCACACCGAGGCTCGCCCCACTGCTGATCCCGAGCACGCTCGGCCCCGCGAGCGGATTGCGGAAGATGGTCTGCATCACCAGCCCGCTCGCCGCCAGTCCCGCTCCCGACACGGCAGCGGTCACCACCTGAGGAAAACGCACCTGACGCACAATGACACCCAGTGGACCATCATCTTCAGCGGACAGCAACAAGCGCCAGACCTGGGCGAACGGCACATGGACACTTCCCAGGCATAACCCCAGAAAAGCAAGGACGACCGCGAATACCGCGAAAACGATGAACCAGGGGGTCTTGTTGCGCATGGCACCACATCAAGGCGCACGGCCCGGTGGCGGGCAAACATAGCGGCGCGCTCAAGAGTGCGCCTCCGGCTTTATCTGTGTGGCAGGCGTTGATCAACTTCGCCGCCGCATGACGAACACCTCCCCCATCATCCGCCGCTTCCGCGCATTCTGCTTCCTGGAAGGCATCAGCTGGCTCGTGCTGCTGGTAGCCATGGTGATCAAACGGACGATGGACAAGCCCGAGGCGATCTTCTGGCCGGGCATGGTGCATGGCATCTGCTTCATCGGCTACATGGTCACTGCGGTTCCTCTGTTCACCAAGTTGGAGTGGGCCGGCGAACGGATCTATGGCGTGGTGGCCGCGGCTGTTGTGCCGGGCGGCACGTTCTGGCTGGAGCGGAAGTGGTTACGCTGAGGGTGTTCAACCCAGCCAGTCCACCCCTTTCCTGAGCCACTGGACGGTCGCCTCTTCTTGGGAGCCCGGTTCAGGATGATGGTCATAGACCCACCGGGCATCCGCAGGCAGGCTCATCAGGATGCTCTCGGTGCGCCCTCCGGTCTCCAGACCGAACCGCGTACCGCGATCATGCACCAGGTTGAACTCCACATAGCGGCCGCGCCGCAGTAGCTGCCAATCGCGCTCACGTTGCGTAAATGACCGGTCGCGCATCGGTGCGGCCATCTCCGCGTAGAGCGGTGCGAAGGCCCGTCCCAGATCGCGACTGTATCCGAAGAGATGTTCCATCGACCGCTCCGGCGTGGACGTCAGCCGATCATAGAAAATGCCGCCGATGCCGCGCGTTTCGCGGCGATGTGGCAGGAAAAAGTAGTCGTCCGCCCACCGCTTGTGGTCAGCATAGTAACGCGGGTCCCAGCGATCACATACCTCCTTCAGCCGTTGATGGAAACGCCGGGCTGACGCTGGGTCCACATAGACCGGCGTCAGGTCGATACCGCCTCCGAACCATTTCTGTTCCGCAGCCTCGAAGTAGCGGATGTTCATGTGGATCGTCGGCACCCAGGGGTTGTGCGCGTGCAGCACGATGCTCACCCCGGTCGCATAGAACCGGTCGGCTTCCGCGTTCAACGCCTTGGCGGCCGCTGGAGCCAGAGGTCCATGTACCTCGCTGAAGTTCACGCCGCCTTTCTCCAACAAGGAGCCGCCGGCGATCACGCGGGTGCGTCCGCCTCCGCCCTCGGCACGGGTCCACGCGTCTTCGATGAACCGGGCATGGCCGTCCAGTTCTTCGAGTTGCGCGCAGATGCTGTCCTGGATCCCGCGGAACTCCGCCGCGATCGTGGCGCGTTCCATGGTCAAGGAGCCTTGCGCAGGCCGTTCTCCTGATATTGGAGTATCACGGCGTTCTCATTTCTATAGCCGTTCTCGGCACCGGCCTTGAGCAAGCGGAAGGCCATGTGCAACGGGACCGTGCTCACCTCGGCGAAGTGTCCGGGGAAATCCGGGCCGAACGTGTGGAGCGCAGTGAGGTAGTAGAAGGACACATCGAACCCGAGGAAGGCGTATTCACCGGGTTCGTTCTGGTACCGGGCGCGATAGTCGCGCACGAAACGCTGGACGCGCGGATCGTCATGGTCGATCCATGTGCTGGCGGGGACGCGTGTCTTCAGCTTTTCGAGATCCGATGCTTCGAGCGTCTCCATCCCGATCCAGCTGTTCAGGCCGTACAGCACGATACGCTTGTCCTTGGCCACGTCCGCCAGTTTGCGCACCAGGGCCGTTACGTATTCCACATCCTCACTGGCCGCGACCACCACGTTCATCTGCGTGGAGCTGAGCTTGGCGGCCACGTCGGCGATGTCGCGCTTCGTCGAACGCACCACCACCACGGTATCGCGCAGTTTGCCGGGCTGGTTCGCAAGCGCCTCTTGCAAAGCCCGGAAGACCTGCTCGCGTACCTCCTTGTCGGTGGCGATCTCCGCAGAGCACAGGACGATGTTGTCCTTGGCATGGCGCGCAGCGATGTGCCTCGCCATTTGCTGCAACTGGTCCGGGCGACCGCTGAGCACCTTGCTGACATTGGGATTGCCCAGCAACACCTTGTTGCTCTGCGGTGCCGGACATACCACATGCGCTGAAGGAGCGAGCCGCGTGAGTTGCTCGATCGCGGCGCGATGGAAAGGGCCGAGGCACAGCTCCGCATCGCGAACGGCAGGGTCCTTCAGGACAGAGGACCACGTCTTGGCGTCCTCGCCCACATCCAGCACGGTCAGGTCTACGCTCATGCCTGACCGTTTCAGGGAATCGAGCGCCATCAACGCACCAGCATAGAACTGCACGGCCGCGTCCGTCACGGCGTACATCCCCTTCGGCTCCTTGGCACGAGCCATCGCACTGTCGTTGGCCTCGATGCTGAAAGGCAGCAACAGGGCGACCCGGGCCACATCGCTGCCTGCCCTTACAGGAGGCGGAGGCGCGATCGGCTCAAGCGTGACCGCCTTGGCCGGGATGCGCACATAGGTGCCCGCTTTCAACCCTTGCGGCAATCCGCCGTTCGCCGCCATGATCTCTTCGGTGGAGCGGTCATAGCGCTTGCTCAGTGAGAACATCGTCTCTCCCGGTTGCACCAGGTGCGGAATGCTGTTGTCCTCGACCGGTGGCGCCACCTGCACGGCTGCGACAGTGGTGACCTTGCCCACGGGGATCACCACGATCATGCCCACTTTCAGCCCGTTGACCAGCTCTGGATTGCGCGCTTCCAGATCCTGCTCGCTCACGCCGTACTTGTGGGCGATACCGAACAGAGTCTCCTTTTTCGCCACCGTGTGGGCCAGTTCCCCTTCAATGAACGCAGGGGCCGTCTTCAACTCCTTCTTCACCTGGGCCTTCATCGGGATCAGCACGACCTGCCCAAGACTCAGACCCTGCGACGCTCCTGGATTCGCCTCGTTGATCGCGTCCACCGGAACGGCATAGTGCCGGCTGATGGCATAGAGCGTCTGCCCTTTGAGCACCGTGTGGGCGATGTACTTCTGGCCGTCCACCTCACGGATGTCCTGGGCGCCCACATAGGTCCAGCAACCCGTGAGCAACACGACCAAGGCGATGAGGATCGTTCGCATCGTCATTCCCATTCGATGGTGGCGGGTGGTTTGCTGCTGATGTCGTAGACCACGCGGTTCACCCCCTTCACCCGATTGATGATGTTGTTCGAGATCCGTGCCAATACCTCGTAAGGCAGGTGGCACCAGTCCGCCGTCATGCCGTCCGTGCTGCTGACCGCCCGCAGGGCTACCGCGTTCTCGTACGTGCGCTCATCGCCCGCCACACCCACACTGCGCACCGGCAGCAGGATGGCTCCTGCCTGCCACACCTGGTCGTACAGCCCTTCCTCGCGAAGGCCTTCGATCCAGATCGCGTCCACTTCCTGCAGCAGCGCCACCTTCTCCGGCGTCACCTCACCCAGGATGCGGATCCCGAGCCCCGGGCCAGGGAACGGATGGCGGCCGAGTATCGCTGGATCGAGCCCCAACTCCCTGCCCACGCGACGCACTTCGTCTTTGAACAGCAACCGAAGTGGCTCTACAACCTGCAATTTCATGCGGGCCGGGAGACCGCCCACGTTGTGGTGGCTCTTGATCGTGACGCTGGGTCCGTGGACGCTCACGCTTTCGATGACGTCCGGGTATATGGTGCCCTGGCCGAGCCATTTCACGGAGGGCAGCTTGTGGCTTTCCGACTCGAACACCTCGATGAACACGCGGCCGATCGCCTTGCGCTTGGCCTCCGGGTCCTCCTGCCCTTTCAAGGCATCGTAGAAACGTTCACGGGCATCGATGCCTGAAATGTTCAGCCCCATGTGCCGGTAGCTGTCCAGAACGTTCGCGAACTCGTTCTTCCGCAACAGCCCGTTGTCCACGAAAATGCAGTGCAGTCTGTCGCCGATCGCCCGCTGAAGCAGCATCGCGGCCACGGAGCTGTCCACCCCGCCGCTCAACGCCAGCACCACTTCATCCGTTCCCAGGAGCCGACGAAGCGAATCGACGGTGGTCTGTACGAAAGACGATGGCGTCCAATCCGCCGCGCAACCGCAGATGTGCAGGACGAAATTCCGGAGCAGTGCGAGACCTTCGGTCGTGTGGTATACCTCCGGATGGAACTGTACCGCGAACGTGGGTTCTCCCTTCAGTCGGTAGGCGGCCACGGGCACGTCGTGGGTGCTGGCCAGTACCTCCATGGCACCGTTCGCCGAGACGATGCTGTCGCCATGGCTCATCCACACCTGTGTTCCCGCATCGATGCCGGTGAACAGCGGCTCTTTCACCACGATAGTGCTCAGGTGCGCACGGCCGTACTCGCGCACCGTGCTACGCACCACATCGGCGCCGGACCGTTTGGCCAGGAGTTGTGCGCCGTAACAGACCGCCAGCACGGGCACACGCCCTTGGTACGCACTGATGTCCGGGTCCGGAGCGTACGCGTCATATACGCTGAACGGGCTGCCGCTCAGGATCACCCCCTTGATAGACGGGTCATCGGCGAACGAGGCCGCCTTGGTGAACGGATGGATCTCGCAATAGACGTTCAGTTCGCGCACGCGGCGTGCGATGAGCTGCGTGTACTGGGAACCATGATCGAGAATGAGGATGCGGTCCGGCAACGGGGTGTGGAAAAGGTGCGCGAAAGTATCCCGGCCCACCACATGTCCCGGATGCGAGTTGCCCACAACCGGTCCGCACAAGATCCGGAATGTTGAACTTCGATCGATCATTGCGTCGTGCGTCCCCTTGCGCTTTCCTTGACCGCTTTGCTGCCGATGGCGAGCACTGCGCAGTTGGTGCTCTGGGCCGAGGACTTCGAGAACGGATGCACGCAGAATTGCGCGGCCACAACGTTCACCGGTGCGAATGGGGCCTGGTCCACGATGAGTACAGGTACCAATGGTGCCTGTGCCAACATCTGGTTCGTGAGCTGCCAGGAGAACGGCAACCCCGTGGGTACTTGTGGCACCGGTTGCGGTACCAATGAAACGCTGCACATCGGTAACAATGCCGCGGGTTGCACCTCGCCCAACAGCTGTTTCTTCTGCCCCAGCGGCGATTGTGGCGCTGCCTACGACGCGAGTTGTCCGCCTGCGGTCTGCTTCGTGTGCTGCAGCTGCCAGAGCAGCCAGACGGCCACGCGGGCGGTGTCGCCCATCATCAACACCGTTGGACAGACAGGCCTGACCCTCCGATTCAAATACATGGAGGGCGGTGCCGGTACAACGGACAATGCCTTACTGGACTACTACGACGGCCTGGTCTGGTCCACGTTGGTGGATCTGCCGAAGACCGCCAACGCAGGTTGCGGCGGTCAGGGGCTCTGGACCTCCTACTCCATTGCCCTACCCGCATCCGCGAACAACAACCCCAGCATGCGCGTGGGTTTCCGCTGGGTGAATGATGACGATGGCGCCGGCACGGATCCGAGCATCGCGGTGGATGATGTGGAGATCACCACCACCTGGACACCGAACTGCATCGGGCCCATCATCAATGAGATGAGCAACGGCACCACCGGCAACCGCGAGTACGTTGAGTTGCTCGTTTGTGGTCCATCGTGCTCCACCATCGACCTGCGCGGATGGAAGATCGATGACAACAATGGCTTGCTCATGAACGGTTTCGGCAGTACGCAGGCAGGGAGCGGTGTGGCGGCAGGACACCTGCGCTTCGCCAACATCGCGCAGTGGGCCGCCGTGCCCACGGGCTCATTGATCGTGATCTACAACGTGAACGACATCAATCCGCTCGTGCCACCGAACGACCCGGCGGACACATCGCCCAACGACCAGGTGTACGTGCTGCCGGCCAGCGATCCGGCCTTGCAAGGCTGTGCGACATATCCGGATCCGCTCGGTACAAGCGCCTATGGGACCACCTGCGCCTATGGTGCGGGTAACTGGACATTCATCGGTCTGCGCAATGCCGGTGACGCGATCCAAACTCGCGATCCACTCGGCCGCTATTTCCACGGGTTGAGCTTCGGCCCGGATGCACAGGGGATGAACAACGGCGGGCTGGACCTGCTGCGCATCAGCCTGCTGGACCACACCGGACGGGCCATCTTCTTCAGTAGCGGCAGTGAGCGGCTCACGGCGAACTTCACCAGCGCGGTGGTCGCCGGCAATGAAACGCCAGGCGCCCCGAACAACGCGGCGAACCAGGCCTATATCAATACCCTCCTGTGCTCGCCCCTACCCGTGGAACTGATCTACTTCAGGGCGGAGCCAGGAGCCGATCACGTGCAGACGAGATGGGCGACAGCTTCGGAATTCAACAGCGCGGAGTTCCTCGTCGAACGTTCAGGACCGGATGGTCAGCTTTCCGTCGTCGAGCGGGTTCCCGCAGCAGGGTTCAGCCAGTCCCGGATCGACTACGCGTGGAGGGACAATGCGCCCCTGGACGGTCTTTCTTACTACAGGCTGCGCGAGCAGGATCTTGATGGTGCGGAACAATGGAGCCCCCTGGTGGCCGTGGACCGTCGCGCGGAGGATGCCTTGGTGCGCCCGATGCCTGGTTCGAGGTCGATCTCATTGGCCGGCGCCGGGCCGGGTTCAGCGTGGCGGCTTTCGGATCTCGCCGGGCGAACCATCGCTGCGGCTCCCGGGCCGGCGGACCATGCCGTCATCGAGGTACATGAGGGGATCTCGCTATTTCAACTGGTCGTCGGATCCGATCACCGCGCCTTTCGGATCACGACCGTGGGAGAGCATGTCTTCGTGCATCCCGTCGAGTAAAAGGATCCGCTCATCGGGTGCTCCGTTCGTGATCGCTGGCCAAACCATGCGTTTCGCCGGATCCCATGGCGCTTTTGACGGATCGTCCATCCCGTTCAGGAGCAACTCTTTTTCTTGGCCGCGTGCATCGATCCATTCTGATCGCAACGGCCCTGCTTGTCTCCCCCATGCAAGGCCAGAAAGTGGTGTGGGCCGAGGATTTCGAGAGCGGCTGCACCCAGAATTGCGCGGCGACCACCTTCACCGGCGCCAACGGATACTGGGCGACCATGAGCACAGGGACCAACGGCACATGCGCGAACACCTGGTTCGTCAGCTGCCAGATGAACGGTAACGCCGTCGGTGGTTGCGGGTCGGGGTGTGCCGGGAACGAAACACTGCACATCGGTAATAACGCGGCCGGCTGCACCTCTCCGAACAGCTGCATCATCTGCCCAACGGGCGATTGTGGCGCTATCTACGATCCAGGCTGCCCTCCGGCCACCTGTTCGCTCTGCTGTAGCTGCCAGAGCAGCCAGACCTCGCTGCGCGCCGTTTCTCCAGTGATCAACCTGACCGGGCTCTCAACGCTTACCCTCCGGTTCAAGTATATCGAGGGTGGCGCCGGTGCCACGGACAACGCCCTGCTGGACTACTACAACGGTACGGCTTGGTCGTTGCTGTCCGATCTACCCAAGACGCCGGTGGCGGATTGTGGCGGGCTCGGTACGTGGACGGCTTACTCCATCGCGTTGCCCGCCTCGGCGAACAACAACGCCAACGTGCGCCTCGGCATCCGCTGGGTGAACGACAACGATGGGAATGGAAGTTCCCCGAGCATTGCCATCGACGATATGGAACTCACCGTCCCTTACGCTCCCACCTGTGTGGGGCCGATCGTGAACGAGGTGAGCAACGGGCTCAGTGGCGCCAAGAAGTACATCGAATTGCTGGTCTGCGGAACTCCTTGCACCACGGTGGATCTGCGCCGGTGGAAGATCGATGACAACAACGGCGTTCTGATGAACGGATTCGGCGCCAGCCAGACCATCAGCGGCGCCTCGACAGGGCACCTGCGTTTCGCCAATGTCACCCAATGGGCGGCGGTACCCGTCGGTTCGCTCATCGTGATCTACAACCAGGCGGATGTGAACCCCTTGCTTCCGCCCAATGATCCCAGCGATACCTCGCCGGCGAACAAGGTGTACGTGCTGCCCGCGAACAGCCCGCTGTTGGAGGGCTGTAGCACCTCACCGAGCGCCACCGGTACGGCCATGTATGCTTCCGGCTGCACGTTCGGCGCCGCGAACTGGAGCTACATCACCACGCGGGAAGCCGGGGACGCCGTGCAGACCCGTGACCCGAACGGTCGGTATTTCCACGGCATCAGCTACGGTCCGGATGCGCAGGGCATGAACTCCGGAGGAATAGACGCCTTGCGGATCAGTACGGTCGACCACACGGGACGCGTGATCTTCTTCAACGGCAACAACGAGCGCATGCCGGACAACTTCACCAGCGCCGTGGCCTCCGGCAACCAGACCCCTGGGGCGGCCAATAGCGCCAGCAACCTGGCCTACATCAGTGGGCTGGACTGTGCCGTTCTTCCGGTGGAACTGCTCTCGTTCACGGGGGAATCCGACGGCGATCGGGTCCGTCTGCATTGGTCCACGGCCTCAGAGCACAACAGCGCCTGGTTCTTCGTGGAACGCGCCGATGACCAGGGCGGCTTCACAATGGTCGCCCAGGTGCAGGCTGCGGGGTTCAGTCAACAGCAGTTGAACTACTCCGCCGAGGACCGCTTCCCGCTGGAGGGCGTAGCCTACTACCGGCTCCGCGAACAGGACCTGGATGGGTCGGAGTTGACGGGGCCCTTGGTGGCTGTGGACCGTCAGTCCATGGATGTAGCGGTAAGGCCCAGCCAGGGCAACAGTTCTGTCCTCGTTTCGACACCCGGACCCGGGGGGCAGTGGAGCCTGTTCGATACAGCGGGGCGGTTGCGGGCCGGTGGTCAACTCGGGGGTGGCCAGGTACGTGTGGACATCCCTGATGGCCTGTCCCTGCTGGAGGTCTCATCTCCCGGAGGGCGCAGGCTATACCGCGTGACGGGGGCTCCGGAAGGCGCCCTGCTTCAAGAAGTACTTTAAGCCCTCCGTCCGGATGCCGATCGTTGGATCGATCGCGGATAACTTTCCTTCAACGGTAACGATCTTTTTATGCTGAGGTTCAACGGATCGTGCGATCTTCGCGTCATCCTGCAGGAGGCTCCATCCAACCCCCAGCCGATGTTGCGTGCTCTGCTCATGACCGTTGTATGTGGTGCTGCCGTGCTGACGGTAGGACAAACCACGCTGTACCCCGGTGACCTCGCCGTGATCGGCGTGAACGCGAACAACACCTGTATCGCAACCACCGCTGACGAGATCAGTTTTGTTTGCTTCAAGAACATCACGACGAACACGCAGCTCGATCTGACCGACAACGGGTACGAGCGCCAATTCGCAGGTCAATGGGGTGAAGGTGAAGGACTCTTCCGACTTGTGCGGACCGGTGGAACTATCACGGCGGGGACGGTCATAACGCTTCGAGTGAACAGCGGCTCTTCGGCGCCGATCTTCGTAAGTCCTGATGCGAACTGGAGCGTTACCGTACCAGCAGGATACCCTGCTGGCAATTGGTTCAATATGAACGCCGGCGGCGATCAGCTCTTCTTCACACAAGGTGGGACTTGGACCAACCCGGCGGGAGCCAACAATATGACCTTCAACGGTAGTGTGTTGTACGGATTCAGTACTGTGGCCGCACCGAACGACTGGGTATCATTCCAGAACAGCACCCAACGTTCTGGAATTCCCGCTGGCATGATCTGCTTCAGCATGTCGCCCACCTCCACATCGGACTATGCGAAGTTCGTTCCGTTCGAATTCCCCGGTGCGTACATCTCGCGCACTCAGCGCTTGTGGATCATCGAGATAGATGATGTCACGAAGTGGAACAGTTATGCCAATTGCACACTGTACAACACCTACAATGCGGCGGCACCCGCGTCGACCTATTCGCCTACCTGGGTCGGCGCGGCATTGCCGATGACAGCCGGGACATTCGTCAACGGTCGCTGGACAGGCGCGAAAGGAACGGATTGGTTCGATTGCCGGAATTGGGATGATGCCGAGGTGCCTACCGCCACCAGCAACGTGGTGATCAACTCCACTTATGCCCCCGCAAATAGTTGTGTTATCGGATTGAATCCAGCACCACCGACCGCCAGTTGTGCAACGCTGCAAGTCACTTCTCCCGGTGCCGCTAAGACGCTGACGATCCAGAACGGGGGCGTCCTGCAGGTAGGCGGTGCTGTTACGATAGGCAATACCGGGGTCTCGGCTTTCAATGGCGTGATCCTGGGGAATGGTGCTACGGACGGGAATATCACGGCGACGAGCCTTACGTTGAGCGGTACCGGCACGTCCAAGGGAGGTTTCCGAAGCGAGCAGGTCGGGAATACAGCAGCCATCGGAGGCGATATCACCATCAATGCTGGTGGCTATCTGGATCTGCAAGGGGGCGTTTCCGGTGGCACCATCAGCTTGACGGGCAACTACTCGAACAACGATGCCATTACCGCCTTCGATGAGACCGGTTCGACGGTGATCTTCAACGGCACCGGCCCTCAGTCCATCAATACCAGTGGTTTCCAGGAGGAATATGGGTACGTCACGATGAACAAGTCGGCGAACGATCTGACGCTGAACGCGCCCATCTCCGTAAAGTCCACGCTGACGATGACCTCGGGCCGCATGATGACGAGCGATCCCGGCGGCTTGCTCACGCTCACCAACACAGCCTCTGTTTCCGGGGCGAACGATGCGGCTCCCAGCTTCGTGCATGGCCCCATGGTGAAAATCGGCACCAGCAACTTCACATTCCCGGTCGGGAAGGGCACGCGACTGCACCCGGCTTCGATAACCAATCTGACCGCGGGTGCGACCGATGCTTTTATCGCCGAGTACTTCGGGGCCGACCCGAACCTGGATATCGGTACACCGATCGAGACCCCCCCTCTGGACCACATCAGCTCATGCGAGTACTGGAAATTGGACCAGTATTCAGGTACACCGCTTGGGCGCGTTACCTTGAGTTGGAAGGCCCCCACGAGTTGCGGGGTGACCAACGTGGCGGACTTGCGCGTAGCGAAGTGGGACGGTTCCATGTGGCGCGATCGCGGTGGAGTCGGGTTTGGTACAGTATCGCTCGGAACCATACCGCAGGCGGACCCCCAAGAGCCTGCGTTCCTTTCGGCGGCGAATGATTACTGGACACTGGCCTCGGTCAGCACGGACAACCCCCTGCCCATCGAGTTGCTTTGGTTCGATGCGCGCCGGGATGGCAGCGAGGTGCGCCTGGATTGGGCGACCGCTTCGGAACGGAACAACGACTATTTCACAGTTGAGCGTAGTGCGGATGGCCACACCTTCACCGATGTGATCCGGGTGGATGGTGCGGGAAACAGCACCACGACCTTGAACTATTCCGACTACGACCATTGGCCTTTGCCCGGCACAAGCTTCTATCGCTTGCGTCAGACCGACTTCGACGGCGCCACGGCCGTGAGTGACATGGTCGCGGTGAAGATGCCCGGGAAAGGCGGTAACGGTCTGGTCGTTCTGAACGAGCCGGAGCGATTGATCGCCCTGCACGATTTCGAGGTTGGCAGCCGCATCGAGGTGCTCGATATGACCGGCCGTTTGGTGTGGCAGAGCCGGGTGGAGACGGAGGAACGCTCTTTCGTACCCATCGCGCAGTTGGGCACCGGTGCCTATGTGTTGCGCGTGAGCGACGATCTCCGTGCGGAGAGCGTGCCGTTCGTGCGTTGATCCCGGTTAGCCAAGGGAGTCGTATTTGCTCTGGATCTGTCGGTTGCACGCCGTTGCAAGGTTGACCACTCCGTTCAGGAGAGCGATGAGCACTTTGCACCTTGCTGGGTTCCACCGCAGCCTTGCTCGATGACGGCAGCGCACACCACGACCCCGATCGGTACGGGGCCCGGTCGAGTATGGGTCGTCCGGTACCGCAAGCTCTTACATTTAGCAAAGCACACGAACACTTGGGTCTTGCGACCAACACCGCCGGACGACCTCCGAACAACCACCATGGACGCCCGAGAGTCTTATGCACTACTGCCCGATCAACACCCATCACGATATGTTCTACCGTTCCCACCTCCCCCATCGACTGTCCCTGATCCTGGCCACGGCATCCATCTGTTCGATGCTGATGGGGCAAGGCCCGAGCAAGCGTTTCGCGCCCGGTGAAGCGCATCCGTATTGGATGGGTTTTGATGACGGGCTGGCACCGGCCGACCTGCAGCGTGCGCTGTGGTCCACGCTGGGGTGGCCAGCCAGCAATGGCCTGCGCAGCCTGGGCCGCCCGTTCACCGATCGCATCGGGCAGGAACACGAGCGGTACGAGCGGCTCTTCAACGGCATACCCGTGCATGGTGGCGCGGTCGTCGTACATAGCGAGGGCGGTCTGGTGAAGGCGGTGAACGGAACGCTGATGCCGATCATCGGACCGGCAAGGCAAGGGCCCGCACAGGTGAGCCCGACTGCGGCGCTCGAATTCGCCAAGCGCCATGTAGCGGCGATCGAATACATGTGGGAGTCAACTGAACGGGAGGCCTTCCTCAAGCGCGAACGCCACGATGATCGCGCCACCTTCCTGCCGGAAGCCCGCATGATATGGTACCCGGTGAAGCGCGGGGACGTGGGGGGAGACCTTCGGCTGGCATACAAGCTGGACGTGTATGCCAGGAAACCCATGTCACGACAGGATGTGGTGGTGGACGCCATCACCGGCGAGGTGCTGGCATCCTTGGAACGTATCCATCATCTCGATGAACCGGGCACGGCGCAAACGGCCTATAGCGGGAGCCGCCCGATCATCACCTACCGCCCGGGTACACCCGCCGACTTCGAACTGCGGGACATGTCGCGCGGCGGCGGCATCCATACCTACGATTGCCTCAACACGGCCGACTACGACATCGCGCAGGTGCCGACGCAGACCACCAACACCTGGGACTTCGGCGACGCCGTGGGCAACACGATCCTGGACGCCCACTGGGGAACGGAGATGACCTACGACTTCTACCTGGGGCACGATTGGGACTCGTTCGACAATGCCGGCAGCGCCCTCTTGAGCTATGCGCATTTCAACCTCGTCGACTTCGGGTACCCGAACAACAACAATGCGTTCTGGGATGGCGAGCGCATGACGTACGGCGATGGCGATGGCACCGGGTTCAACCCGCTCACCGCCTTGGACGTGGTGGGCCACGAGATCACGCACGGGGTCACGGAGCACTCCGCCGGGCTGGAGTACTTCTCGGAGTCCGGCGCGCTGAACGAGTCCTTCAGCGACATCTTCGGTTCGTGCGTGGAGCATTTCGCGCGGCCCGAGGATTTCTCCTGGCTGCTGGGCAGTGACATGAACCTGAACGGCGAGGCCTTCCGCGACATGAGCGATCCGAACCTCTTCGAATGCCCTGACACGTACCACGGGGATTTCTGGGACGACGAGTTCGAGGAAGTGCATACCAACAGCGGAGTGCAGAATTTCTGGTTCTACCTGCTGTGCGAAGGCGGGACAGGCGTGAACGACAACGGCGATACATACGCGGTGCAGGGGATCGGCATGGAAGACGCCGCGGCGATCGCCTTCCGCAACCTGAGCGTGTATCTGGGCATGAATTCCGACTACGCCGAGGCGCGCACCTACTCCATACAGGCGGCGCTGGACCTCTTCGGCGAATGCTCCGACCAGGTGACGGCCGTTACGAACGCCTGGCATGCGGTGGGCGTGGGCGAGGTTTTCACCGATGCCGTGATCGCCCAATTCCTGCCCTCCACGTACTATGTGTGCAGCCTGCCGGCCGAAGTCCATTTCACGGACCTGAGCCTGAACACCACCGGGTACCAATGGGCGTTCGACGACGGCGGCACCAGCAACGAGGTCTCTCCCACGCACACTTACACCTCGGCGGGGACCTACACCGTCTCGCTGATCGCCACGGGCACGAGCGCCTGCAACAGCTCGGATACCGCTTGGTCAATGCCCATCGTTGTGGACGACCTGCCGGCGATGGCCCCGGCGAACTGCGCGCCGACCGCGACAGACCCGACCGGCACAGGGGGCATTTTCGGCTTCTCCTTCGCCGGGTACGAACGAACCAGCGACGGCGCCCTCTCGGGCTATGAGGATCTGAGCTGTGAGTCGAACATCACGGTGATGGAAGGGCTGCCATACCCCCTGGAGGTCGAATTGGAAACGGAAGGGAACGTGGGTCTATGGGTCGATCTGGACGGAGACGCCTCATTCAGTGCGGACGAACTCGTTTACGCGAGCGGTGCAGCGGCCTTGACGCACGAGGCGGAGTTCATCATCCCGGCGGGCGTGCTGTTCGATACGCGCCTGCGGCTCCGGGTGGTGTCCGATGTGTTGCCCATTACATCGCCGTGCGCCCTGTACAATGGGCAGGCTGAAGACTACGCGGTTACGGTGCTGGACAACAACGCGGCCCCGATCGCCGCCTTCGCTGCGGACGCCACCACTGTTCTTCCCGGAACCACGGTAAACTTCGATGACCTCTCACTGAACGTGCCCACCAACTGGTCCTGGGATCTTCCCGGCGGCGACATTACGACCTCGACATCGATCGCTCCTCAAGTCACCTACGGTACGCTGGGCGTCTACGATGTGCGATTGATCGTGAGCAACGCCTTTGGCAGCGATACGCTGCTTATGCCCGGGTACATCACCGTGGTGAACTCCGCGAACATGTGCGGCTTGTCCACGGTGACCAGCGCTTCCGGCGTCATCTACGACACGGGCGGCGCGGCCGGGGAATATCAGGACGAAGAGGACTGCACGATCCTGATCGCCCCTCCATGCGCCGAAAGCCTCACCCTCACCTTCACAGCGTTCTCCGTGGAAGAAGGCTACGACTATCTGACCGTTCATGACGGCTTTGATGAATCGGCCCCCGTGATCGGGATATTCACCGGGTATGAACTCCCCCCGCCCATCACCGCCTCCAGTGGCGCGATCTTCCTGCATTGGACAAGCGACTACAGCGTAACGGGGCCCGGCTACATCGCCGAATGGGAAGCGATCACCGGCTCGCAGGACCCTGTGGTGGCCCAGGCCTCGGCGGACAACCTCGCGCCTGCGTTCGCGGCCCCGGTGCAGTTCACGGATAACAGCTCAGGATCTCCTACGGACCGGTTGTGGGACTTCGGTGACGGGGCCACGAGCGGGTTGCCGAACCCCGTTCACGCCTACCTGATGAGCGGCCCGAAGACGGTGACACTCACCGTTGGCAATTGCGGTTTCATGGATGTGGACACGCTGCAACTGGTCGTAGGACCCGGAGGGATCGGCATGGACGAAGCGGACCTGAGCGGCATCTCCGTGTTCCCCAACCCCACCGATGGCCGGTTCATCGTGCGCAATGACGGGGAAGCCGCACCGCTCGTGATCTCGATCCTGGACGCCACGGGCCGGGCCGTCTCGAACGCACGCAGTGTCGGCAAGGGCGATGCGCGCTTCGACATCAGCGGCTTGAGCGACGGCGTGTACCTCTTGCGCCTGCGCAGCGGCGATCAGGAGCGCCATGTGCGGCTTACGAAGCAGTAAGTGCCGTTACCGACGAACGGAAAGGCCAACAGTGCGGATGCATGTCCACCATGAGGTCCATTTTCGTTGCGCTGGCGTTCTTCACTTCCTGGGGCTCGTTCGGTCAGTTCGTACCGACCGCTGTAAAAGACAATGGGGTCTACGAGAACGACTTCATCCGGAGCATCTTCTACACGTGGACCACGAAGGAGCAGATCGGTGAACTCGCCCGGAACAAGGTGTTGCTCACGAAGAGCCGATCGGAGACGAAGGGGTATTCGATCTTCGACATTTCCTTGAGGGACTCGTCCCTCCAAGGCAACCCACTTGCCCTGATGCTGCAGGAAGAACGCTTCGCGAAGAAGCGCTTCGCGTGGACGAATTCCTGGGCTACCGTCATGGGATGGGAAGGCGAGACGTACGGGCATCACCTGATCAGGATCGTTCTGAGCGATAGCGCCATCATCGGGAGGTTCGATCGCTCCGAGTCAGAGGAGCCTTTGACCTTCTTCGATATGCAGGGCCGGAAATTGGCCTTCGACGTGGTTCTCTTGAACAGTCACCGGGTCGGCGCGATCTACCATGTGAACCATTTCATTGGGAGCAGGACGGAATGGAAAAGGGCTGGAACGTATTACCAAAGGGGGAAATGGGAGAATCCGGATGCCGAGGTCCCTTTCCGGGAATATGTGATCGTGAACGAGCGGATGATCAAGGATTGGAGCTACGGAACATCCGGAACGGAGAACAGGTTGCTTACCGATCTGGAGATGTTGGAGCACTTCAAGAGGTCCCGGGACCTTGGCCAGAAGGCGTACCGTAGCGGATGGAGTGCTTGGTGGGTTCATTCGACGGATCATCCCGGCGATCGCCCGGAGGCCGATAGCCAGGCCGCGTTCGAGTCGAACACCTGTTTCATGAACGACCACTATTTGTTCAACCGTAAGCGGATCAAGAAGGTCATCGCCGAACTGCGGGCAGCCATGGCCGAGCAAACGATCGAGATCCGGAAGTGAGATGCCGCGCATCATCGAACGTCAGGAAGCGGTTGACCGGATAAACGATGTCCTGGAGCCGGGCGAGTGCCTTGCGTGCTGGATCCTGGGATCGGATCCACGGTACGTCCTGCATCGAGGGCTGCATTCCTTGGTCGTACTTTCTGAATTCCCGCGCACTTGGGGGCAGACCATGATCCTGCTGAACACGCACAAGACCTCCATCTCGGACACCACGGAAGATGAATGGCGCGAGATGATGGAGAACGTCAGGAGAACCTCCTTGGTGCTTGAGCGAACGCTGAAGCCCCTGCGGTGCTACATCTCCAGCCTGGGTGCGACGGAGAACCTACCGAACACCTGTCCACATCTCCACTTCAACGTGCTGCCCATATACAACACGGAAGACAGACCCTCGGAGATCTTCACTTGGAAGAACGGGGTGTATGCTGCCGAAGTTCCCGAGTGGGAAGACCTGTTCAACCGCTTGACGCACGCATGGAGGGGCATCCATGATACCGTTCCCGAGGATGTCCAGAACCCCTGAGCCATCCCTTGAGCGTAACGAGCCAACCTAGGCCACCAGCAGCGCGTGCTCCACCTTCTCCTTCAGCAGCGCGTGCTTCACCACCTCGATCATCTCGGTGACGTAGGTGAAGCGCATGCCCTTGGTGTAGCGCACGTCGATGTCCTCGATGTCCTTGCGGTTGTCGGCGCTGAGGATGATCTCCTTGATGCCCGCGCGTTTGGCGGCGAGGATCTTCTCTTTGATGCCACCGACCGGAAGCACCTTGCCGCGCAATGTGATCTCGCCGGTCATCGCCACGAACTTGCGCACCTTCTGTTGGGTGAACGCGCTCGCGATGCTGGTGAGCATGGCGATGCCCGCTGATGGCCCGTCCTT
>CAZYPC010000045.1:0-34457 GCA_964649165.1 uncultured Chryseobacterium sp. | reverse complement strand
CCGGCCAAGGCCCTGAAGCGCGCCATGAAGGAGCGCTTCAGCATGGAATTCTACCTGAACGCCACTCCAGGTTCCCTCTACGACATGCTGAGCACGCCGAGCGGGCTGAGCGAGTGGTTCTGCGAGGACGTGGACGTGCGGGGCGACCAGTTCACCTTCCGCTGGGGTGGTGACACGCAGACCGCCCAGTGCTTGAGCCGGAAATTCGGCGAGCTCATGCGCTTCCAATGGGAGGATGATGAGGACCAGGGCGCCTACTTCGAGCTGCGGATCCGCATCGACCCGATGACCAACGAGACCTGCTTGGTGGTAACGGACCACGCATGGCCAAAGGACATGGAAGAAGCCCGGGCGCTGTGGGGTTCACAGATCCACACCTTGCAGCGGGTGCTTGGTGCTTGAGGCACGTGGAGTGGTAGAAAGTCGCCACGTACGGCACTGATACCCTGTTCGAAGACGTGTTCCAAGAAGTCATGTGCGGCCGCTTTGCTGGCACGAATGCTGCGGGCAGCGCTCCGCTCGGCACCTTTGTGCCCAGAAAGCACCTCCGAGTTTCCGCGTGAAGAAGCTCCACCTGATGATGGTCCGGACCTACCTGGGTCCGCTGTTCGTCACGTTCGTGATCGTGCTCTTCATCCTGAACATGCAGTTCCTGTGGAAGTATGTGGACGATCTGATGGGAAAGGGTCTGCCATGGATCACCGTGGCGCAGTTGCTGTTCTACGCGGCCGCCAGTGCGGTGCCGCTCGCCATCCCGCTGGCCGTACTCCTCTCCTCGATCATGACCATGGGCGGGTTGGGAGAGCGCAGTGAGCTGACCCCGATGCGCAGCGCAGGCCTCGGACTGTTCCGCATCATGCTGCCGCTCACGGTCACCGCTGTGGTGGTGTCGAGTTTCTCGTTCTATTTCAGCAACAACCTGCTGCCGATCGCCGAACTGAAATTCCGGAGCCTGTTGTGGGACGTCACCCACAAGAAGCCCGCGCTGAACTTGCGGCCAGGCGTGTTCTACAGCGGCATCGAGGGGTTCACCATACGCGCCATGGGCAAGAACGAGGAGACGGGCGAGTTGAACGATGTGCTGATATACGACCATCGCAATGCCTTCCAGAGCGACCGCACCGTGGTGCGGGCCGAGCACGGGCGCATGAAGCGCAGCACCAACGGGGACTATCTCGTGCTCGAACTGGACAACGGCCGTGTGTACGATGAACAGAACGCGACAGGGAAAAGCAAGGATGGGACACGTCCCTTGCTGCGCGGCCGCTTCCTGCGCGATGAGTTCCGATTGGACCTGAGCAGCCTCGACCTCAAACGCACGGACGAGGACCTCTTCAAGGACAACTTCCGCATGCTCACCATGGGCCAGCTCTCCACCGTGGAGGACAGCCTGGAAAAGAAGGCACGTGACCGCGAAGTAGAGCAGGAGGCCTACTTGTTGAACTCCCTGTCCATCACCCGCGATAGCACGGCGAGAACCAGCAAGGGAGATGTGCGCGATGACAAAGCCTTCCTGCGCGGCCTTGACCCTTCGCAGCGCCGGAACCTCTACGATGTGGCGGGCAACATGGTGCGCAACAACATCTCCTTCATCGACCGCACGTTGGAGGACCGCGACCTGAAGCGCGCCAAAGTGGCCAAGTACCGCATCGAATGGCACCGCAAGCTGATGCTGTCCTTCGCGTGCCTGGTCTTCTTCTTCATCGGCGCACCGCTGGGCGCCATCGTGCGTAAGGGCGGCATGGGCCTTCCGGCGGTGTGGGCCATCGTGTTCTTCCTTGTGTTCCACATCATCTCCTACTCCACCGAACAGCTTGTGAAATCTGGGGAAATGGAAGCGTGGCCGGGCATGTGGATCAGCACGTTCGTCCTGATCCCCGTGGGCGTCTACCTGACCTGGCAGGCCGCTACGGACAGCCCGCTGATGGATGCCGAGGCGTATGGAAGGGCCTGGGATAAATTGCGCGCCTACTTCGGTCGCCGTGCGCGTACTTCAGCTCTGTCATAAGCCTCCGTTCCCACCCATCGACGGCGGGACCAAGGCCATGCATGGGATCACCATGGGACTGCTCAACGCCGGGCATGAAGTGAAGGTCCTGTGCATCTGTACACCCAAGCATCCGCTGGATATGGCGGCTATGACCAAGGAGTACCGCGAGGCCACGCGGGTGGAAGGCATCTTCACGGACACGAGCCTGAACATCGTGGACGCCTTCACCGACCTGGTGACCGCCGACAACTACAATATCAGCCGGTTCTTCTCCCCGGACATGGATATCCGGCTGATCCGCTTGTTGAGCGCTGAGCAATTCGATGTGGTGTTGCTCGAGAGCCTGTTCGTGACCCCGTACCTGCCGACGATCCGGCGATACAGCCACGCGCGGATCGTGCTGCGGTCGCACAACCTGGAACATGTGATCCAGGAGCGCATGGCCAACAGCGAAAAGAACGTCTTCAAGAAGCCTTACCGACGCTTTCTGGCCAAACAGCTGAAGACCTACGAACTGGCCGTGCTCGACCGCGTGGATGGTGTGGCCGCGATCACCCCGGCCGATGCGGACCATTTCGCCGGGCACGGCTCGAAGACACCCATTACGACCATTCCCTTCGGTGTGGATGCCGACGCGTACGATGTCTCCGAGCCCACTGGTGGACCTGTCTTTTTCCATCTCGGCAGCATGGACTGGCTGCCCAATGAGGAGGGCATCCGCTGGCTGCTGGCGAACGTGTGGCCCAAGGTGATCAAGGCACACCCGAAGGCCAGGCTGCATCTGGCGGGCAACAAGATGCCCAAGGATCTGCTCGCGCTCGACATGCCCGGCCTGCATGTGAACGGCCGCGTGCCCGATGCGGACATGTACATGAGCAAGCGCCATGTGATGGTCGTTCCGCTCTTCAGCGCGGGCGGTATGCGCGTGAAGATCATCGAGGGCATGGCCATGGGCAAGTGCGTCATCAGTACACCCGTCGGCGCCGAAGGCATCTCTTGCACGGACGGCAAGGATATCCTGCTGGCGCGCACGGCCACGGAAATGACCGAGCGCATCGGATGGATCATCGAAGAACCCGGGCGCGCACGCACCATCGGGGCGAACGCGCGGGAACTGGTGAGGAAACAGTACGCGAACGACCGTATCGTGCGGGAGCTGATCACGTTCTTCGGCGACCTGCGCAAGAAATGAAGCTGCTCGTCGTCCTTTCGCGTGTCCCCTATCCGCTGGAGAAGGGAGATAAGCTCCGGGCCTATCACCTGGTCACCCGACTGGCCCGGCACCACCGGATCTACCTCTTCTGCCTTACCGATCAACGCATCGCTTCCGAACACCTGACGCACCTGAGCGGCTATTGCGAACACATCGAAGTGGTGCATTTGCCGCGCTGGCGCATCCTGGCACGCCTCACCACCGCAGCGTTCTCCCGGCTCCCCTTCCAGGTGGCCTACTTCCATCATTCGGTCGCCCAGCGGGCCATCGACCGCGCCATCGCCTCGTTCCAGCCCGACCATGTGCTTTGCCAGCTGGTGCGCACCACGGAATACGTGCGTTACCACTACGACCTGGCCAAGACGCTCGACTACATGGATACGCTGAGCAAGGGCATGGAGCGGCGCACGGAGAACGCCAGCTTCTGGAGCAGACCGCTGCTCCGGGCAGAAACGCGCAGGCTGATCGCGTACGAGAACCTGATGCTCGATCTGTTTGATAGCCATGTGATCATCAGCGCGCAGGACCGTGACCTGCTCTACCACCCCCAACGCGACCATGTGCATGTGATCCCCAACGGCGTGGATACGGACTTCTTCAGTCCGCGCGCCGCGCCCAAGACGCACGACCTGCTCTTCACGGGGAACATGAACTACCCGCCGAACATCGACAGCGTGCTCTACCTCGTGCACAAGGTGCTGCCCCTGGTGCGCAAAGAGCGCCCACGGACCACCCTGTTGATCAGCGGGGTCGACCCTACGCCGCGGGTGCGTGAACTGGCCAAGACCGACCCATTGATCACCGTGAGCGGCCGTGTGCCCGATATCCGGGAGTCCTATGCCGCCGCGACCGTTTTCGCAGCACCGATGCAGATCGGCACCGGCCTTCAGAACAAACTACTGGAAGCCATGGCGATGCGTATGCCATGCGTCACCAGTGCGCTTGCCAACAATGCGGTGGGTGCGGTACCGAACGAGAGCATCCTCATCGGTAGCGAACCGGCGGATTATGCCGGACACATCCTGCGCCTGCTCGGTGATGCACAGGAATGCGAACGCATCGCAGGCAATGGCTACCGGTTCGTTCGGAACACATTCGACTGGGCTCGCAATGCTGAGGCTCTGGACCAGCTCATCACTTCGGCGCATACCACTGCGCCGCCGGTGCCGGCGGTCTAACTTCGCCGCGCCTGCGCGAACCGCTTCGGAGCGCTCGGAACACATGGCACATACAGGGGAATTCGACAGCATCGAGAGCGCGATCGAGGATATCCGCAAGGGGAAGGTGGTGATCGTGGTGGATGATGAGGACCGCGAGAACGAGGGCGATTTCCTCACGGCCGCGCGCAACGCGACCCCTGAGGTGGTGAACTTCATGGCCACACACGGCCGTGGCCTGATCTGCGCATCGCTCACCGAGGCGCGCTGCGCCGAGCTGGGTCTGGACCTGATGGTGCGGGACAATACCGCGTTGCACGCCACCCCGTTCACCGTGAGCGTGGATGTGAAGGGAAGAGGAACCACCACCGGCATCAGCGCGGGCGATCGCGCCAAGACCATCGCTGCACTGATCGACCCGGCAAGCCGACCCGAGGACCTCGCCCGACCCGGCCACATCTTCCCGTTGCGCGCCCGCGATGGCGGTGTACTTCGTCGCACGGGCCATACGGAGGCCGCCGTTGACCTCGCACGCCTCGCAGGCATGGAACCCGCGGGCGTGATCGTCGAGATCCTGAACGAGGACGGATCGATGGCCCGCCTGCCGCAGTTGCGGTCCATCGCCCAGCGTTTCGGGCTCAAGCTCATCACCATCGAGGCGCTCGTGGCCTACCGCATGCGGCATGAGCGGCTGGTGGAGCGCATCGTGGATGTGGAACTGCCTACGGACCACGGCGACTTCAAACTGTACGCCTACAAGCAGGTCGATAACGGCGAAGAACATCTCGCACTCGTGAAAGGTACCTGGTCCAAGGATGAGCCTGTGCTCGTGCGCGTACACAGCAGTTGCGTCACCGGTGACATCTTCGGCAGCCAACGCTGCGACTGCGGTCCTCAACTGCACGCGGCGATGGAGCTGGTGGAGCGCGCCGGCAAGGGCGTCGTGTTGTACATGCATCAGGAAGGCCGGGGCATCGGGCTGATCAACAAGTTGCGCGCTTACAAGCTGCAGCAGGAAGGCGTTGATACCGTTGAAGCGAACCGCCTGCTCGGCTTCGACAGCGATGCACGCGACTATGGGGTAGGCGCCCAGATCCTTTTCGACCTTGGCGTGCGGCGGATGAAGCTCATGACCAACAACCCGCGCAAGCGCACGGGGCTTGTCGGCTACGGATTGGAGATCGCGGAGAACGTGGCGTTGGAGATCCAGCCCAACGCGCACAACAAGCACTACCTGCTCACCAAGAAGCTGAAGCTCGGGCACTCACTGGGACTGGGCGCCGAGTGATCAATCCTCCATCGGCCGCTTGCGGTCCGCTGGGCGGAATGTGTTCATGAACCTGCGCCAGAAGCCGATGATGTTGAACTCACGGCTGTAGGCCAGACCTCCACCCTGTGTGGTCTGGGCCTGGTTCAGTTGGTTCAGGTTCCGATCGTTGCTCTGGCTGAACATCTTCGCCCGGAGCTTTCCATCATCTGTGATCAGGTATTCGACATTGAAATCACCGATGAACTGGGCCCCGTTCTGCGAGGTTGAACTGTTGGCTGCGGTAACGCCGACGTTCGTACTGACCTGGACCCGGTTGTTGAAGAACGCCTTCCCAACAGCGACCTCGAACTCGTCGGAAGCGATGCTGTTACCCGGCCGGTAGTTGATCCCCAGGTCGACGTCGTCGCTGATACGACCGATGAGGTTGCTGAGCTGGCTGCTGGCGAACTCGGCCATGGTGGTCGCTCCGCTGGCACTGGCATCCTGTCCGAAACCACCACCGGTCGCTTCATCCGCGATGAACTTGTTGAGCACCACCAGCGCGAAGACCTGCCGGTTGAGCTTGTCCTTGTCGCTGAGCACGGTGTTCACCTGGGTACGTACGCCTTCATCCACGCTTGGCAATCGCACATCGAACCCGATCTCCGGCTGCATGAGCTTGTCGCTGAGGTGCATGATCACCTCCACGGGCACGCGCTTGCGGTAGAGTTCGGAGCGTTCGGCAGGTGGGATGATGTCGTAGAGCGCGGTCTTGAGCTTGTACACCGCGTTCATATCCAATCGTGCATCGAAGGGATCACCATACCAGGTGATACGTCCACCGGGATCCACGGTGAATTTCTTGTTCACCAGGTTGCGCAGCGTAAAGAGATAGTCGCCCTCGATGATCTCCAGTCCGCCCATCATGCTGAAGTCGCCGCTCGGTGTTACCGTCATGGCGATGTCTCCCACACCGCTGCCGCTGATGATGTCACCGACGGTGGGATCGAAGATGAGTTCGAAGCGGGCGTCCGGCGTGACGCCGACCTTCATGTCCAGCCGAACGCCGCTGAGGTCCACCGGAGCTTCAAGCGAATCACGGTTCTGACCTGCCTTCACGAAGCGCACGAAGCTCAGGCCCCCGACATCGGTGCTCGCTCCGAGCGGGAAGTGCAGGGAGGTCCCCTTCTCGGTATGGGCGTCCACGGTGATCCCGAGGTTCTCCGTGTAGCCATCCACGTTCAGGTCTCCGGTGCCCACCGCGGTCCCGTAGAACAGCTGGTTCTCGTTGATGGTCGTATTCAGGACGAGCAGGTTATCCAGATCAGCGGCCACGTCGAAGTTCCAACGAGCAAAGGACTCATGGTTGAGAGAGAACGACCTTGCGGTAGCCCGACCACCCTGACCGTCGAGCAACGTCACGTTATCCATCACGAACTGGTCCGGGCGGATGATGAGGGGGTGGCTGAAGGTGTATTTGGTATTGAGGTAGTTGATGCGGATCCCGGCGTTGTCGAGCATCACCTCACCATTGGCCTGCGGCGCGGCGAGCGCGCCGGTGATATCCACTTTACCGGTCACCTTGCCTTGCACCTGGCTGATGGCTTCAGGCAGGTAAGGCTCGATGAAACGCAGATCGAAGCGGTCGAGCAGCAGATCCACGTCAAGTTCCTGCTCCTTCTTCCCCGGAGCAAGGACACCGGTGAATCCGAGCATCTTGAACGAGTCACGAGAGAGATCGCCGCGCAGGTCGATCACGTTGTGCGCATTGTTCCATTCGGCGTTGAAGTCCAGATCGCCGATCGGATGCTCATCCACCGCAAGGCTGTCCACGTGCAGGTGGCTGAGCAGGTACGGATGCTTGTAAAGGCTGAGCACGCGCCCCTCACCGCTCAAGAGGCCGTGGAAACGAGGGCCTTCATAGAAGGGAGAAGCGTTCTCGAGACGTACGTTGCCCAATGCGAACGACAGGGCGGCGGATGTGTCCTCACGGACATCGCCGTCCAGGAAGAGGTACTGTCCCTCGTTCCTGAGTTCAAGCGAGTCGATATGTATGCTGCTCGTATCGATGAGCAGATGGGCGATGCGCTCATTGGACCAGGAGCCACGACCGAAGAAGAGCGTGCTCGGGCGGAGGTCGATGGCGACGCGATGGTTGTTGAGCACCAGGGCGTCCAGGTCGAGATCGCCAGCGGTGCCGTTGTTACTGCCTTTCCAGCCTGCGCGGAACTGCACTTCGTCCTGGTACGCCTTGCCGGTGAGTTCGATGCCGCTGATGAAGGTACCGGCGCCCATCTCCTGACGTGCGCTCCTGAAGCGGAAGGCGAGGACATCCATCGTCTTGTCCAGGATCACTTCCACTGAATCACCGCTGAACGCACCGAAACTGATGGCTGGCAGCATGGCGTTCAGGTTCAGGTCGAACGTGCGGCTGTCGAACTGGCCGCTGATCACCGCACCGCTGTCCAGAAGGAGCCCCGGCGCGACCAGTTCCAGTACCGGTCCGGCCTGCTTCACCGCGGCGGTGAAAGAGAACCGCTGATCCTCCTGCTTGTAGCGGACCTCATCCTGCAGGGCGGGGAACACGCTGAACAGTACGCTCTTCACGGCCTCGGGAAGACGGGTCGGGAAGAACGGACCACGGACGTCGAGGTCGGCTACGGAACTGCGCAGGGTGAGCAACGGTTGGCCGCTTTCTCGCGCGCTGGTGAGATCGATGTCGCCCAGTTGGAGATCCACCGAATCCTGGCAGAAGTTCACGTCCTGCATGTGGATGAAACCCTTCAGGCTGTCCGGAGCGAACTCGCCCGCAGCCTGAACGTGCATGCTCAGTCCGCTGAAGCCTTCGCCGCCGATGAGACCGAACGCCCGTGGGTTGACGTGCGCGATGTCCGCCGTGAAGTCCACCTTCGGCCATTTGCCGCGCAGATCGGCCAGGCCATCGAAGTCCAGCGACAGGTCGGGATCCTCGCAGTGCAGTACGCCGTTGAACAGGTTCTTCTCCAGGCGCCCCTTCAGCGCGATACCGCCGACATTGAGTTTCTGCACGTGCAACTCGGGCACGGTGCCTTCGAGTTCAGCGGTCATCGCAGCGAAGCTGCGACCACTCCCCTTCACCTTCACGTCGCAGGCGATGTTGCCCACGGTGGGGTCTCCGATCACCGACCCGAGGTCGAAGCCGGTGGTGGCCACACTGCCCCGAAGCTCAAAGACGTTGCTGACCGTGTCGCGCTCGTAGGTAAGATCGGTGCTGAGCGGCCCGGCGGCACTGAACGCCTGACCCGAGGCGGTGAACGCGCGTGGAAAGCCGGTGAAGTTCCCTGTGAACGAGACCGGCCCCATCCGTTCTACCTCCACCGGCAGTGACAAGCGCCCCCTTTCGATGAACGGCGGTACGGGAAGAGCGGCGAGGTCTTGGGGATCCGTGTTGAAGTGATCGACATCGATCACCATGAAGGTGTTCTGGACATCCGGCAACCCGGTCATCTCGACGTTCCCACCGAAGTGGGATCGCTCTCCGAAGTCGAGTTCCATCTCACGGCCCTTGATCTCACTGATGGTGCCGCGGAACTTGCCCTTCAGGCCGATGGGGAACGCGACGCCCTGCAGGTCCGGCGCGAAGAGGGCCACGTCAGCGAACTCGACATGTGAGCTGTCCAATTCCACACGCATACGGACCCTGTTCTCGAAATCATCGAAGTCAGCGAAGCTCTCCGTGTCGAACTTCAGGTTCCCGTTCAATACGGTGCCAGGCGTTCTGATCCGCATACCGGCGATCCGGATCCCGCGTGGACTCACATGGGTCGCCCCGCTCAATTCCTCCAGGACCAGCCCGCTGTGGTCGCGCAAGCTGATGCGCTCCAGGTCGACGAGGATCGAATCACCGGCGATACGAACGTTCTGACCGATGATATCCGCGGTGTTCACGTCCACATGGTCGAGATCCACGCCGAACGGCAGCGGCTCGATGTTCGCGTCATGGAAGGTGAAATGCAGACGCTGGATATCAAGCTCGTTGCAACGGATCTTCCAGTCGGCCCCACTGCTGGTGGTGTCCTCACTGGCCAGCTTGTCCAGCAGGTTGGTCAGATTGCTGTGTGCATCACCCTGGGCCTTGCCCAACGCGAAGCGCGTATCGTGCAATTCCAATCGGCGGACCTGGATGCGCTGTTCCTCGGTGTAGATCCGCAAGCCACGGATACGCAGTTCGTCCACGGCGATAAGGGTGTCGCCTTTCAGATCGGCGATGAACACACCATGCAACCGGTTCATGGCGAACGGACGGATCTCCACGCGCTCGATGCGCACGGTGATCCCGAGGTCCTTGCTCAGCTTGTTGCTCAAAAAGCCCGCGATCCAGGTCTGCACCACGGGATAGAGCAGCAGTATGATGACCACGAGCACGATGAACCCCAGCGACACGATGACCAGGACGGTCCATCGCACCACCCGGTGCCACCGTTTCCGTATGCGCTTCTTGCCGCTCAGCTTCCTCTAATTTCGGCCCGCTCACAAGCCAACTTCGGACCAACCGGCGAAAGTAGCCGCCTGCACGTGCCAACCTCCGGTTCCCTGACCATCTTAGGCATTGAAAGTTCGTGCGACGAAACAGCCGCAGCCGTGCTTGTGGACGGCGTTGTGCACAGCAACGTGGTGGCTTCGCAGGAGGTGCATGCGAAATGGGGCGGCGTGGTACCTGAACTGGCGAGCCGCGCTCATCAGGAGCACATCGTGCCGGTGGTGCAGGAGGCTCTGGCCCAGGCCGGGATCACCAAGGCAGAACTCGATGGCGTGGCGTTCACGCAGGGCCCTGGTCTGATCGGCGCTCTGCTTGTTGGGGCCTGTTTCGCCCGATCGCTGGCCCAGGCATTGGACATTCCGCTTCTGGCCGTGAACCACATCCAGGCCCATGTGCTGGCGCACCTCATTCGCGATGGGAGCGACCGACCGATGCCCGCTTTCCCCTTCTTGAACCTCACGGTGAGCGGTGGGCATACACAGCTCGTGCTGGTCCGCTCGGCGCTTGACATGCAGGTCCTTGGGCATACACTGGACGACGCGGCCGGCGAAGCCTTCGACAAGGGAGGCAAGATCCTTGGGCTTCCCTATCCGGCCGGTCCATTGGTGGACCGCTATGCCCGTGCCGGCAATGCCGGGAAGTATGCGCTCCCGGTGCCCGCGATCCACGGACTGGACTTCAGTTTCAGCGGCATCAAGACAGCGTTCCTCGATCTGGTGCGGAAAGGGGAAGCCGATAACACGGCTTTCGCCACCGAACAGCGGGATGATCTTTGCGCGGCACTTCAACGCACGATCATCGATCACCTGCTGGCCAAAACGCGGCGCGCCATGCGGGAGGCCGGCTTGTCGCGCGTGGGCATCGCTGGTGGTGTCGCGGCCAACAGCGGGCTGCGCAACAGGCTCACCGAACTGGGCAAGCGGGAAGGCTGGCATGTGTTCGTACCACCTTTCGCCTACTGCACGGATAACGCCGCGATGATCGCCATGGCCGGGCATCACCTCTTCAAGGCCGGCAGGTTCGCCGCATTGGATACGGTACCCATCGCCCGGTCCGCTTGATGCGCGAAAAAGATCCGGTCATTCGTGTGAACGAACGGTGCGTGGCACGGTCGGTGCCAAGTAGGGGTCCGTTTACATTTGCCGGTGACCGCCCTCTCGGCCTTGGGACTGTTTCTGGCAGCAAGGCCCACAGCGGGTGGAAAATGACCCAGGTGCGGAACGCGATCGCGACCATCCTCCTGCTTCTGGCCTGGACCCTCGGCCATGCGCAACCCGCGTCCCCCTTCGGGCCCGCTGCGGCATGGCTTGTCGTGGAGGGTGACAGCTTGCTACGCATGGAGAAGCCGCAAAAAGCGGTGGACAAGTACACACAGGCCATCGATATGGAGCCATCGGCGAGCAACTACTCGGCGCGCGCCCGGGCATGGTATCAGATGGACCGGATGGACCGCTTCCTGCTGGATACGGAGAAAGCCCTGAAGATCGACAGCACCCATGCTGAAGCGAACTATCAGCGGGCCCTGTACGCTTTGAGGAGTGAGGATTATCGTATGGCCGAGCGGCTGAGCACGCGTTCCCTGGACCATGGCGCGAAGAACAAGGTACGGGAGCAGGCGCTGATCGTGCGCGGGGAAGCGCGGGCGGAACTGAAGAAGACGAAGGAGGCCATCGCCGACCTGAAGGCCGGGCTCGGGGACCGCACAGAAGATCTGTCCGCGATGAAGACGCTGGCCCGCATGCATGACGCTCAAAAAGACCATCCGGCGAGCCTGGCCGTTCTGGAGAAGCTGTGCACCGTGGAGCCCAACGACATCGGGAATTGGACCAACCGCGGCTTCGAACTGGCCGCATTGGGACGTTACGAAGAGGCGCTGACCATCTACGGGAAAGCACTGGCTTTGGACAAGGATGAGCCCACCGCACTGAGCGACCGCGCCTATGCGCTGCACAAACTGGGCAGGAACCAGGAAGCCATGGTCGACGTGGAACGTAGCTTGAAGGCCTATCCATCGAACGCATTCGCCCTGCACACGCGCGCCTTGCTGCGGCTGGCCAAAGGCGAACGCGAGAAGGCCTGCGCTGACCTTCACCTGGCCCATATCATCGGTGGCGTTGCCGAAGTGGACGCGTTGCTCGAGAAGAACTGTGGCGGCATTCAGCCGAGGCGCTAAGAACGACCCGGCATCCAAGGTGATCGCCGCTCAACGGCTGCGACCATCGTTCCGATCCGCTGATGCTTGTCAGAACAATGCGGCCGTAGCCGATCGATCAGTGCACGACCATACGGAGCGAACGCACCCGGCCATTGTCCGCTTCGATGCGCACCATGTAAAGGCCTGCGCCCGCATCAATGTGCATGGTAAGACCACCCGCGACCAGGCGACGCGATGCCCCCAACTCCTGACCCCGGGCATCGAACACGTGCACTCGTCCTGAAAGACCTGGAGCCTGCACGGTGAACGTGCCGTCGTTCGGAACAGGGTAGAGTGACACCCCTTCCGAATACACCGCATCAGGTGTTGAAAGGAAGGGCGATGCCGGCAGCACCTCGAAGCGATCAAGCCCGGCCTCGACCAAGTGCCCTGGATCCGAATCGGCCGTGAGCACGCTGAACTTCATGGTCGTGGTCGGCGTGATCAAGGCGCTCATCTGCACCTGGGTCAACACCCATTCCCCCATGTCATCGGCCTCCACGTCCAACGTCTCGATGGTGACAGTCTGATCGCCATTGTCCAACCGGAAGGTGAGATCGTCATTGCTGGTGCTGTTACCACCACCGGTGAACCACCAGCGGTAGTAGCGGATCCAAGGATCGGCGGTAAGCGTGGCGTCGAAAACGGGAGACTCCAACAGAACGGAGCCATCGTCCACGTCGTCTTCACCTGCGCCGCCGCCGCCGTTGCCGGTGACGTAAGCGTACCCACCACAATCCTCATCCATATCCTCTCCCGGCGCGCACGGGTCGTTCTCGAATTCCGTCCCAACAGGAAGGGCTCGTTCCCAATCCCCGCTAGCCGCATCTCCTGCTGCGCTCCAACCCAGATCAACGGAAAAATCATCCGCATAACCTGCCGGCAGGACCAGCAGCGGATCAGGTGAAGCATCCGTGAGCACTTGGGGGTCGAGGCAGATGGAGTGATGCCCCCAATGACCAGCGGCGATAGTGTATTCGCCTCCGAAAACCGCGGGCACGGTGAAGCCACCGCTGGCATCGGATGTGACGGAATACTGGTAGATCTCGCTCGTGAGCACCACTGTGGCGTTCGCGATGGGTGCACCGGTCCCCTCTTCGATCACCTGGCCGGCCAACTCAAAAGGGACAAGCGGTATCAGTTGCACGTCGAGCACGGTGACCTGTCCATTCAAAAGGCTGACGCCCTCGACCGTCTGGCTCACGTAGCCCGGCGCGCTCACGGTGACCGTGAATGTGCCGGCCGTAGCCCAGCCCGTGCTGTACTGACCATCAAAGTCATCGGTCACGTCGAATGCGGAAGTACCATCGAGCGTTACCGTGGCCTGATCCACCGGTTGGGATGTGTTCGCATTGGTGATCAGCCCTTCCAACAAACACGGCTGTGTGTAGGTGGGTGCCAGAATGAACAAGCCTTGCTGGATGTCGCTCACGAGCAGGTTGCCGCTGGGTAGGAACGGATAGACCCCCCAAGCACCATTGAAGCCCTCGCCTGTGAAGGGTGACGTATCGAACCGGCCTACTTCCACGATGTTCGTCGGGTCGTGCACATCATAGATCGAGATACCCTCGGTGTAATAGCTCTGGATCACATATCCATCCAGCCAGTAGGTATTATGGATGATGGCGTTGCTGCCGGGATCGGTCTGCAGTTGATCAAGAAGCTGGATGTCCGTAGGGTCGCTCACGTCGTACGCCGCCAGGTAGCTGTTGGGCTTCTCATCGGTCGTGAACAGGTACTGTCCGCTGTCATCAAGCCAGCAGTTGTGGGTGAACTCGAGCGGCGTTCCCATCTGCCCCAGCACGTTCGGGTTGGCAGGGTCGCTCACATCCACAATGGTGAAGAAACCATCGCTGATGTGGGCTGCATAGAGCATGTTGCTCCGGGCGAAACAGTCATGCACATAGTAGTCATCGTACTCCCCCACCTCCACGGGGGCCATGGGATCCTGGGTAAGGTCATAGAAGATGATGCCCCCGTTGCCGCGATTGGCGCCATTCAGATAGAGCCGACCGTTCTCGTCGATGAACAGGGAATGGGAGGTGATCCAGTTCTCTCCTTCGAAGATGGTCACCGGCAGGTCGGTGCTTTCCGGGAGCGGAGACAGGTCGATGATCATCAGCCCACCCTCGGCTTCCGTGGTGATATAGGCATGGTCTCCCCAGGTCTTGATCTCGCGCCAGATGCTGTTGGGTCCGGCCGTGAAAAAGACTTCCGAGGGGTTGGTCGGGTCATTCACGTTCACCACGGACACACCCCCGGAGTTGTCCTCGTTGTCATCACCGTTCACCCCGACCAGGGCGTATTCGTTGCCCTGCTCATCCACATAACCCCAGAGATTGCTGAGATCACTGTTGCGCGTGGCCTGATAGTCGAGGTGCCCGAGCTGGGTGATATTGAGTTGGGCATCCAGCCCGGCAATAGTGAGCGTGAGCATGCCTGCGACCAGGGTGCGCAACGGGGTACGGATCGTCATGTGGGCAATGTATGCGGCCAGGGGCGAAAGGTGCCCCGAACTTCTACCGATCTCGCGTGGGATCCTTCCGGAACAGGGTGGACGACGGTATAGCGCGGTGCCCGCTACCTTGGGACCGCGCTGCCGGCCTTGTCATGGCCGACGGCTGAAGTATGAACGACATCCTCTGCCCTACCGATTTCACCCCCGCAGCCTCGAGCGCGCAGCGTTATGCCACGGTCATCGCGGCGGCATCGAACTCCTCGGTGACGCTGTTGCATGTATTGGACAAGCACCATCACGAGAGCGATGCGCTCGCCAATGCCAGCGCGCAGATGGGTACGGCCGCGGACAAGCTACTGCGCACCGTGAAAGTGAACGAGGTCTTCCGTGAGGGCGATCCACTGAAGCAGATCATCGCCGAATCGGGCAAGAACCACGCGTTGATGGTGGTGGGCACGCACGGCCCCAAGGGACTGCGTCAATCCCTGCTGGGGGCGGACATCCTCAAGCTTGTACGGCACGTGGCGGTTCCATCCTTGGTGGTGCAGGCGGAAAGCCCGGCCGAGCCGATGATGGAGCGCATCCTGCTGCCAGTGGCGGGTCATCAGGACATCAGCGGGTTGATGAACGCCGTGAGCCTGCTGGCCAGAACGTTCAGGTCCGAAGTGCATGTGTTCCAGATCATCCGGCCCGGTGAGCAGCCGAGCGAACAGTTGGTGAAGAACAAGGCGATGATGCTGGAGCGACTGAAAGAGGACCGGATCGCTCGCGTGGAAGCCAACGTGCCCACCACGGTTTTCAGCGCCGGCTTCGCCGAGCAGACCATCCGCTACGCGGAGGAGATCGGCGCCGGGTGCATGGCGATCATGGCCAAAGCCAGCGATGACTACCGCTGGATCGCCGATGCCGAGAAGGAACGCCTGCTGACCAACGCACCGTGCATCCCGGTGCTGTGCGCGCTGTAGGGTTTCACTTCGTCCGGAAAACGCGGTAGGCGCCGTTCTCGAATATCAGTTCCGATGTCCCCGGGGGAACGAAGTCGCCGCGATCCTTCATGGCCACCACGATGAGCGGACCCGAGAGCAAGGGATCGGTGATCATCCCTTTGAAGTAGGCATCCTGCTGCTTCACCCTGGACCAGGCATCCTCTTCATCGAAGAAGTGCGAACGGTAGGCGTGCAGATGGGTGTACACGATCACCATGTAACCCAGATCCTCGTCCTGGGAGATCACCAACGGACCATCCCGCTGTGATCGGTCCAGGAACCCCAGCACCTCCAGCTGCTGATCACTAAGCCAGAATCCCGGAGGAGAAGCACGCAGTTCGCGTTTGATGTTCAATGTGAAGAACGCGATGTTGTCCGAGAACGACAACAGCATCAAGGGAACGATGATGAGGCGCGCCGTTCTCGGCCAGCGCCCGCGCATGTATGGCCAGGCCTCGTCCAGTATCCAGGGCGCCCCGATAAGGAAAAGTGCCGACCACGCGTATCCCCGTGTGAAATGCAGGGGCTGATAGGGATGTACGAGCAGCTCATGGTTCTCCAACCCGAGATGCCCCACAGCCATTACCGCCAGCATGCGGCCGGCAGGTGTGCTGATGAGCGTCTTGATCCTTCCGATCGATCGCGAGCGCGCGCATACGGCGAACCCCACGAGCGCGTACGCTGGGAATATCGATCCCGCTTCGAGGATGTAGGCCAGGGGAAAGGCTGCGGTAAGTCGCGGATCCATGCGAGGGGGCAGCCATAGGAAGTAGTAGTAACAGCAAGCGACGAAGGTGGCCGCCAAGCCCACAGGAACAGACCACGGAACCCGGCTCTCGGGGGCAGCCCATATTTCAATGCATGACCAACCGAAGAACACGACCAGTGCACCGACGGCCGAGAACGGATGTGAAGCGGCCAGCAGGACGACGCAAGCGACAGCCGTGCGATGGCGTCCACGGAGGAACGCCAGGGCGGCCGTGAAATACAGGAAATGGTAGTAGGCCTCGTTCGGCAGGATCAAGCAACGGCCCAGGTTCATCATCCACCACCCGTAGGCCGGATCGAGATCCAACAGATGCTTCCATGTGTCCTCCCAAGGGCGACCGTTCAACAGATTCGCCACTTCACCGGCGAGGGCCAATAGCCCGCCGCCCCAGAGGAACAGCACATGGCCCCATTTCCTCGCTCCGCCGGAAACCGGAACCACCCCATCGAACAGTCTGATGAAAGAGCGCACGGCGAACAACCCCATGCACGCCCAGAAGATGACATACAACACACCGGGGTCCATGGGGAACAACCGCCAGATCTGACCAAGGGCCCATAGGTGCAGTTGCAGCAGTACCGGTTCTCCTGTCGCATCGACGTTGGAGGGCAGCGTGAAAAGCGGTCCATGCAGATCGTTGTCGGCGAACTCACGCGCGCACGCCATGGAATAGGGCAGGTCGTACTGGACGAATCCGGTGGCGTGCGTTCCTGGATGAAGGAGCGCAGCCAGGTAGTGCGCCAGATAGAACACCCCGACCGGCGACCAGAGCAGCAAGACCCACGACCATTTGACCGGAGCGACCGGGGCACGGCTATCGAGAGCAGTGGCTCCCGGGTTGATGGCCCTATTCATGCGTGTGACCGACCTGACCGGTCTCCCCTACGATGCGCAAAGTACATTTCCAACAACGGATGCCATACAAAGGCCTTCGCTGAACATCCGGCACAGGGCTGAAAGCGATGCCTGTTGGCCTACGCGTGCCTATGGCTCCATGCGCGCTCAGTAGAACAGGTCCATCTGTCCCGTTCGTGGGCGCCGGAAGAGGTCCGTGCGCAGTGGCGGGATCACCTTTCCGGCGAATACCCTTCGATGCGTGATGTGGAAGATGCGCTTGACCATGCTGGCGAACTCTCCCTCCCCTTTCATCCGTCGGCCGAACGAACTGTCGTTCATCGCGCCCCCATGCATGGCACTGACCTGGGTGATCACCTTCGGAGCGCGCTCCGGAAAATGCTCGTGCAGCCAGTTCTCGAAGACCGGCTTCACCGCTCCATTGGTCCTGACAATGGTGTAGCCAGCCCCCAATGCACCGGCTCCAGCAGCCGCTTCCAGCAACGCCGGTATCTCGTGCTGGTTCATCGCCGGAATGATCGGAGCGGTCATGACCATCGTGGGCACTCCGGCTTTTGTCAATTCCTCTATGGTCCGTACACGGTTCGCGCCTGTGCTTGTGCGCGGCTCCATCACGCGACGCAGTTCTTCGTTCAATGTGGTCAAACTGATCGCCACACTGGCGATGCCCATGGATGCCATTTCCGCGAGCAGATCGATGTCGCGCAGGATCAGCGCGTTCTTCGTGATCATGGCCACCGGCTGACGGAACTCCAGACAGACCTCCAGCATCCTTCGGGTGATGCCCTCCTTACGCTCCACGGGCTGGTAGCAATCGGTATTGCCGGAGAACATGATCGGCGCCACATCCCACTTCTTGTCCATCAATGTGCTGCGAAGGACCTCGGGAGCATTGCGCTTCACCAGTACGATCCGTTCGAAATCCAGACCGGCGCTGTAACCCCAATACTCATGCGTGGGCCTCGCGTAGCAATACGCACAACCGTGCTCGCAACCTTGGTACGGATTCATGCTCCAACTGAAGCGCAGATCCGGTGAATCCACCTTGTTCACGATTGTCTTCGCGGTCTCGATGACGTAGCGGGTCCGGTGATCCTCTTCATCGACCTCATCGATGCCTTCCCAATGCACCACCCCATAGCTGTGCTTCAGGAAGCGATTAGCCACTTGCGTAGCTGCCCCACGCCCCTTGATGGGTTTTCCGTCGATCGGCATTCGAACAATATATCAGCGATACGAAGCCTTTGCGGATACACGCGAGATCACTCATCAACCTATGGTAAGGTTGGATGCTCCGACTGAAAACTCATGCGTTCTCGACCGGTCACCTTCCGATGCGGGCCTCATTCACGTTACAAACCAAGCCCGATGAGAGCCTTCGGATCCACCCCCAAACTCAGCTTGCTGTTCCTGCTGATGATGTCACTCTTGAGGTGTCCGTTCGCGCACGCGGAACGTTCCTGTCGCATGGCCATACCCGAGATCCGATTCCAGGTCAATTCGATCGAGCCCGTTCGTGGCATTCATGACTTGGGATGTGTGGTGCGTTCCTTGCACGCGGACAGCGCGCTTTCTACCGTCGCCGAGGTCCTGCGCGAGAACCCGGCCATCACTCTGGGCCTGGTCGGACACGCGGACATGGAAGAGGAAGATGGTCAAGGACTGAGCGTTGCTCGTGCGAGATGGGCGGCCTGCATGCTCGTCTCGCTTCATGGGATCGAACCGGGTCGTTTGGCAGTCGAGGGCATGGGCGATGATCGGCCGCGCATAACCACCCATGAACTCCGCAAGATGACCAGGGCGGAGCGCGTGCAGGCCCGTCAGCACAACCGACGCGTCGAATTCCTGATCACCGGCTTCGCGTGGGTACCCGCACAGGTTGATGAGATATCGGCTGTACGTTTCCTTTCGGATCCTGCCCCTGCGAGAAGGCCGTCCGAAAACTCTTGCGAACAACAACAAGCGGCGTTCACGTGTGGGACAAGGGATGGAACCGGATCCGAAGAGGAAACATCCGATCTGGAGGATGCATTGCCGACAATCGGAGAACGGGAGGAGACACCGGATATATCCGAGGCTTCGAAGTTGGCCGAGCCAGAACCTTCTCTCCTGACCAACCCCATCGATGGCGATCGGATCATCATCGTAGGGCTACCGGATGGACCAAGGGGCGGTCAAGCGGAGGTCCTCACGTTGGACGGCCGCTCGCTGTATGCCCGCTCCTTCGCACGGATCCTGGCGGGTGAGCGCGAGACCATCGACTTGCCTTCCTTACCAGCGGATTCCGCCTACATCGTGCGCGTCACCATCGGAGCACGAAGCTGGTCGTTGCGGTTCGTGAAGCGGTGAGTGCACTGTGTAGTTGCCTGAAAAGCGAACGGCCGGTGGCTCGCGCCACCGGCCGTTCATCATCACTTCGTTGATCAGGCGCTCACATTCATCCCGTACTTGGCCATCCACGCGCGCACCTCACCGGCCTCTTTCATCTGGCTCTCCCGGATGGTGCCCCAGCTCACATCGTCCGCCTCATCGATGGCCTTGATCGCGCGGTCGATGCGCTCCAGTCCTTGCGCGAGTTCCGCGGCGCGGGTCTTGTCGGCCTCTTTAGCCGCAGCATCTGCGGTCTTTCCGAGGCGGCCGCGAACGGCATCCAGTTCAGCCTTCAGGATCGCACGGAGACCGCGCATCTCATCACCGGTCTTCGTACGCTCCTCGGTGGCGGTGAGCGGTGTCTTGTTCGCGTCCCCGGAAGTCATGTCCGATGTGCGTGTGTCCATGTGCGAAGCGCTATCGCTACCATGGCCTGCGGTATTGCCGCTTGTCGAGCCCGAGGCGCTCACATCACCACCTTCCATATGTGCACCGTTCGCGGTGCCGGTGCTGTCCGTTCCATTCGCGGTGGAACCATCACCGCAACCGCTGCAACTGGTCAGCGACGTGCCGATCACGGACAATACGAGACCAAGGGCGACCACCGTGGACTTACGGGCAACTGAATTCATGGAACGTGGGGGTTTTATGCCGCGAAAGTAGCCGTCGAACGGACGGGCACATCAACCTGGTGGTAGACGCGGAGGATGACTAGGTTGGTCCTTTCATCCGAACCATGGCCCACCGGATACCCTACCTCGCCATAATTGCTCTCGTTCTCCCCCTCGTCCGAACACAGGCCCAAACCTCCTTCACCGTAGGCGCCACTACAGTGAACTGCACCACGATCGCCACGCATCTCGATGTGCCATGGGACATGGTGCTTGGGCCCGATGGATGGATCTGGTTCACGCAGGCGGGCGGCGAGATCTACCGTCTCGATCCGGACAACGGCACGCTCGAGCTCATCTACACCGTTCCCGATGTGGTGCTACAGGGCTTCACGGCTGGTCTGCACAGCATGGCATTCCACCCCGATTTCGAGAACGAGCCCTACGTCTACCTGCACTATTGCATCTCGAGCAGCGAGTCCGTAGTGAAGCGCTTCTACTATGATGCGGCGTTGAACACCTTCACGAGCAGTTCCCCTCACCTGCTCGGCATCACGCTAACGGCCTACGCCTCGCACAACGGCTCGCGGATGATCGTCGACGATGAGGGCATGTTCATCCTGACCATGGGTGACCACATGTCCGGTTCGGGCAACGTGCAGAACATGGCGCTCGCGGAAGGCAAGTTCCTGCGCTTCGATCCGGAGGGCGGGATCCCGGCGGACAACCCGGTACCGGACAGTTACGTGTACAACTGGGGGCATCGGAATCCGCAAGGCCTGGCGAAGGCGTCCAACGGCCGTTGGTATTCTTCCGCGCACGGTGCGGGGCTCGACGACGAGGTGAATCTGGTCCTGCCGAACCGCAACTATGGCTGGCCATCCGTGGCCGGCCTGTGCAATACCGCCAGCGAGCAAGCGTATTGCGAAGCGAACGACGTGGTGGAACCCATCTTCGAGTTCAGTACCGAAGTGGTCGCTCCGAGCGGCATCGACCACTACGGCCACATCGCCATTCCGGAGTGGGAGAATTCCATCCTCGTCGCGGCACTGCGCGGGGCGGAACTGTGGCAATTGAAACTGAATGCCGGAGGTGACACCGTAACGAGCGCGACCTCGTTCCTCACGGGTGTATATGGCCGCATCCGCGATGTGCTCGTGCATCCGGACGGTCGCGTCTTCATCAGCACCTCGAACTACGATTGGGCCGGCGCGGAGGGTCCGGACGATGATCGCATCATCGAACTGGAGGCGGAGTCTTCGACCGCGATCAATTCATCAACCGCCAAAGGACTGCGGGCCGCACCCAATCCGGCGTCGCGCATGGTCCGGATCGAGCGGCCTTCCGGGTGCAGCGGCGACCCCTCCATCCATCTTTTCGATGCGGCCGGCCGTTCGGTGCTGAGGATGGAGAGGCTCCGCGGTGATCCGATCAATGTCGAGCATCTACGCGATGGATGCTACCACCTGATGCTGACCTGGGCGGACGGCCGTGCTGCACGGACCGTACTGGTCGTGCAGCATTGACCTTGAGGCACGAGTACTCAGCCCTGCTTCACCAGCTGGACTTCGCAGGCGATGCGGACCTCGTCGCTCACGAGCATGCCACCGGCTTCGAGCGCTGCGTTCCACACCAGCCCCCACTGCTTGCGGTCGAACTTCCCATTGATGGTGACCCCCGCCTTCGTGTTGCCCCAGGGGTCCTTCATCACCCCACCGAACTCCACGTCGAGCTTCACCGGCTTGCTGATACCATTTATCGAAAGGTCCCCGAGGAGCGTCCAGCTACCGTCGTGGTCCACGTCTTCCACACCGGTGCTGGTGAAGATGATGTCCGGATGCTTGGCCGTGTCGAAGAAGTCAGCGCTTTTCAGATGGCCATCGCGTTGCTCGTTCCCTGTGCTGACGCTCGCTGCCTCAGCGCGGAACGTGATGCGGGCCTTGCTCAGGTCATCCCCCGGGGCGGTGATGTCGGCATCGAACTTCTGAAAGCTGCCGGTCACGGTGGTGATCATCAGGTGCTTCACCTTGAACTGGATCTCGCTGTGTGCAGGATCGATCGTCCACTTGACAAGATCGGTCGCGGTGGTGCTGGCGGAGGGTGCTGTCGCTATGCTCATGTGTTGAACGCGTAGGCGTTATTGTTTGATGAGCGCAAATGTTCCGTCGTACCCCTGCTCATTCCATTGAACTGCTTCAACAAGAGCGACACCGCCGCTCATCATGACGCCTTCCAAGCGCCGTCATGTCCGGCCCGAATAGAATGCCGCAGTTCTTCCGCCCTGTCGAAAACTTGGGATGCCTGTCCATTGCCGCGTCCCTTGCATGTTCAACCTTCGTCGGGACATTCCGTTGAACGCGCTTCCAGCAGCATCCGACCAACCGATGACCCCGAAAGCTCCCTACCTGAAGTGGCTCCATGAAGTTGAACTGAGCGATATCCCCACCGTGGGCGGCAAGAACGCCAGCCTCGGGGAGATGATCCAGAACCTGGGAAAACTGGGGGTCCAGGTGCCGGGCGGATTCGTGGTAACGGTAGCCAGCTACGAGGCGTTCATCGCGCACAACGTTCTGGACCAGAAGATCCGCGACATCGTCGGGGGTCTGGATGTGGATGATGTCGAGAATATCCGTCGTACGGGTCTGGCCGTGCGCACGCTCATCAAGAACGGCAAGTTCCCCGAGGAGATCTGGAAAGGCATTCTCGCGCGCTACGACGAAATGAGCCAGAAGTACGGCCAGGACGCGACCGACGTAGCCGTGCGTTCTTCCGCTACCGCGGAGGACCTGCCCGATGCTTCGTTCGCGGGCCAGCAGGAGACTTTCCTCAACATCCGTGGTCACCAGGACCTGATCAGTGCGGTGAGGAACTGCTTCGCTTCACTCTTCACGGACCGGGCCATCGTGTATCGGGAGAGCCTCGGTTACGACCACTTCCAGGTGGGTCTGAGCGTGGGAATCCAGAAAATGGTTCGCTCAGACGTGGGCAGCTCCGGTGTCGCCTTCAGCCTCGATACCGAAAGCGGTTTCAAGGATGTCGTGCTCATCAACGGGAGCTATGGCCTGGGTGAAATGGTCGTACAGGGCGCGGTGAGCCCGGACGAATTCCTGGTCTTCAAGCCCACCTTGGCCGAAGGCTTCAGCAGCATCATCGAGAAGAAGCTGGGCAACAAGGACCGCAAGATGGTCTACGGTGGAGAGCCTGGAAAACCAACGTCCATCATCCCGATCGAACGCGCGCAACGCCACCGCTTCTGCATCAGCGACGATCAGGCCCTGGACATCGCTCGGAGCGTGTCGGCCATCGAGAAGTACTATAGCGAGAAGAAGGGCCACTGGTGCCCGATGGATGTTGAATGGGCGGTGGACGGGCTGACCAAGCAGCTCTTCATCGTGCAGGCGCGGCCGGAGACCATCCACAGCCGAAAAGCAACGGACCGCGTGGTGGAATACAGGATCAACAAGCCGGCCGATGCCAAAGAGGTCACCCGCGGCATCGCCATCGGTGACCGCGTGGGCGCCGGCAAGGTCCGCATCCTGTTCAGCCTCGATGGACGCGGCGGCAGCGGCGATGGAAAGGACTTCCAACAGGGCGATGTGCTCGTTACTGACATGACGGACCCCGATTGGGAGCCGATCATGAAGAAGGCGAGCGCCATCATCACCAACAAGGGTGGGCGCACGTGCCATGCGGCGATCGTTGCGCGCGAAATGGGCGTGCCGGCCATCGTGGGTTGTGGCAACGCGACCGATCTGCTGGACACGGGCATGGAAGTCACCGCTAGCTGCTGCGAGGGCGACACGGGAGTGATCTACCATGGCATCATCCCGTTCCACAAGGAAGAGACGCTGCTGGCCGACATGCCCGCGACACGAACGCCGATCATGCTCAACGTGGCCAGCCCGGACCTGGCCTTCAAGTTCGCCGGATTGCCGAACGCCGGTGTGGGCCTGGCCCGCGAAGAGTTCATCATCAACAACTACATCCAGGCCCACCCGCTCGCGCTGCTACAGCACAAGGAGTTGGGCGACACGAATCTCAGTGGGAAGATCAGCTACCTCATCAACGGTTATGAGGACGAAGAGACCTTCTTCGTGAAACGGCTGAGCTATGGCATCGCCAAGATCGCATCGGCCTTCTATCCCAACAAGGTCATCGTGCGCTTCAGTGACTTCAAGAGCAACGAGTACAAGGGCTTGCTGGGTGGGGAGCACTTTGAGCCTGAGGAAGAGAATCCGATGATCGGCTGGCGCGGCGCGTCGCGCTACTACAGCGATGCTTACAAGGAGGCCTTTGGTCTGGAATGCAAGGCCATCCGCCGTGTGCGTGAGAAGATGGGCCTGAAGAACGTCGTGGTCATGGTACCCTTCTGTCGTACGGTGGAAGAACTGAAGCGGGTGAAAGGCGTGATGGACGAGTACGGCTTGAAACGCGGCAAGGAGGGTCTGGAACTCTATCTCATGGCCGAGGTCCCCAGCAACATCATTCTCGCCGAAGAGTTCAGCCAGTACATCGATGGGTTCTCGATAGGCAGCAATGACCTCACCCAGCTGACGTTGGGGCTCGACCGCGACAGCGCGCTGGTCAGTCACATCTACGACGAGCGGAACGAGGCGGTGAAAGGCATGCTGCGCATGCTCATCAGCACGGCGAAACGCACCAAGACCAAGGTCGGCATCTGTGGCCAGGGCCCCAGCGACTTCCCTGACTTCGCGCAGTTCCTCGTGGAACTCGGCATCGATTCCATCAGCGTCACGCCGGACAGCCTCTTGAAGACCAGAAGGGCGATCGCCGAGGTGGAGAAGACGCTGGCCGGGAAGAAGGAGAAAGCCACCGCCTGAGCGAAGGGGACGGAGTATCGGTCCGGGCGTGAGAACACAGGCGTTTGCAGTGGCTTCAAGGTTGCGATGCTCTCCTGTGCCTCGCCGACGACCATCGATCATTCCTTTGCATTCGGAACGGAATGTGGAAAAGGATAAAGCGATGGCAATAAGGATCACGCTCCATCTGCTCCTTTGGCTCACCGCCTTGGTCCTACCTGCGGTGCGGGGCGGCGCGCAAGCGCCACGGGAGCTTGTGCACCGCGATACGACGAGCTTGTTGGACAGCGCTCGCGGACGCCTGATACCGGTCGCCATCTATTCGAGCATACATGCACCAGCGGAGAGGCAAATGCCAGTGCTGATAAGCCACGGTTACAACGACAACCTTCCAGGAACCTATCTGCACTACAGCTATCTGGCGGAATTCCTTGCGGCCAAGGGCTTTTTCGTCGTGAGCATCCAGCATGAACTACCGGGTGACGAAGCATTGGCCATGAAAGGGGATCTGCGCAAGCTCCGGCGGCCGAATTGGGAGCGCGGCGTCCAGACTCTCCTGTTCACCCTGACCGAGCTGGAACGCACACAGCCGAAGCTCGACTTTGACCACATAACGCTGATCGGCCATTCCAACGGAGGTGATATCAGTGCGCTTTTCGCTGAGCAGCACCCCGACCTCGTAGAGAACCTGATCACGTTGGACAACCGGCGCATGGCCCTCCCGCGGACCGGTCGGCCGCACGTGCTATCCCTTCGCGCCAACGATGCACCCGCCGACGAAGGCGTTCTTCCCACCCCTGAGGAACAAGCGTTGTTCGGGATGCGCATCATCCCGCTTCCGAACGTGAAGCACAATGAAATGAGCGACCGCGCCACCGGAACCCAACGATCGGAGATCACGCGTCGGGTGTTGGACTTCCTATCCGATCGATGAACCGGCCGAGCAAGGGTTAGCTTGCACCCGATGCGTTCTGCCTGTTGGCTGTTGCTGATCTGCTGTTGGCATTCACCGGCGACTGCCCAAGTGATCCCTGTTCTCACTTACAACATCCGTTACGCGAACGCTCACGACCACAAGAACGGCTGGGAAAGTCGCAAGGATGCGCTGGCGAGCACGGTGCTCGAGCAGGGGCCGAGCCTCGTCGGGCTGCAGGAAGTGCTGCGTGACCAACTGGCCTTCTTGAAGGCCAGTTGGTCGGCCTATGCGCATTTCGGCGTGGGCCGGGATGATGGCTTGGACGGAGGGGAATTCGCCCCGGTCTTCTACGATACCTCGCGGTTCAGTCTCCTCAACGGTCGCACGGTGTGGCTCTCCCCTACGCCGGATGTCCCTAGCAAGGGCTGGGATGCCACCTGCAACCGTATCGTGACGCTGGTCGTTCTGCGCGACAGGTCAAGCGGGGACAGCCTCTGGGTCGCCAACACGCATTGGGATGCCGAGGGGCAGGAAGCCCGCCAGCAGAGTGCCCGGGTCGTATGCGACCTTCTGGCCGGCCCGATCGCTCGCGGGCGCAGGACCATTCTCATGGGGGATCTGAACGCGAAGTCACGGGAATCATCCATTCGCTACCTGGAGGGCCGCCTGTCCGATGCATGCCCGAAAGGCCGTCGCGGCCGTGGGACGTTCAATGGCTTCAACCGGTTCCGATTGTTCTCCAAGCGCATAGACTATGTCTGGCTCTCCCCGGGAAAATGGGAGGTTGAGGGTTATGAGGTCCGACATCCCAAGGTGAAATGCCGCCAGGTCTCGGACCATTTCCCCGTGATCGCGCGATTGCGTGCGCTGTGATGTGGGAGGCCTGTTCCTGACCGATCCGCTCCCCGGAAACGATCTTTGGGGCGATGGGTGAGTTCGCGATACTCCTGGTACTCTTCCTATTGAACGGGATCTTCTCCATGAGCGAGATCGCGCTGGTAAGTGCGCGCAAAACACGCCTGGAGCAGGAAGCCCTCCGCGGCGACCTGCGCGCGAAAGCCGCCCTGACACTGGCCAATGCGCCGAACAGGTTCATGAGCACGGTGCAGATCGGCATCACGCTCATCGGCATTCTCACCGGCATTTATAGCGGAGAGAACATCACCGAGGACCTTGAAGCCTGGCTCTTGAACAGCCCAGTCCTTTCACCGCATGCGCATTCGCTGGCGGTGGCTGGCGTGGTCATCGCGGTGACGTTCTTCTCCCTTATCCTGGGCGAGCTCGTGCCCAAGCGCATCGGGCTCACCTATCCCGAGCCCATCGCCAAGCTCGTGGCCTTCCCGATGCGGCTAGTGAGCATCGTGACCGCTCCGTTCATCTGGCTCCTCACCACCACGACGGACCTGCTCCTTGGCGTGCTACGCATCCGTCCGAAGCCGGGAGGCGGGGTTACCGAGGAAGAGATCCGCGCCATGGTGCAGGAGGGCACCGAGGGCGGCGAGGTCCAGGCGATCGAGCAGGACATCGTGGACCGTGTGTTCACCCTGGGTGACCGCAGGGTAAGTTCGTTGATGACCCATCGTCGCGACCTTGTCACGATCGGCGTGCATGCGGATGCGGAAGCCGTACGCAACATCGTTTCCGCAGAGATGCACATGGTCTATCCGGTCGTCGAGGAAGTGCAAGGTCGCATGGTAGGCGTGGTCACCTTGAAGGAGCTGTTCGCCCGGGTGAATGAACCCTCCTTCAGCCTCGAACGCATCATGCGCCAGCCCCCGTACATACCTGAAACCCTGAGCGCCTACAAGGCCTTGGAACGTTTCAAGCGTTCTGATCAGCGGTACGGCTTCGTCACGGATGAATTCGGCGAGGTGCAAGGGATCATCACCTTCAACGACATCCTGGAAGCGTTGGTCGGCGATGTCGGTGAATTACATGCGCAGGATTTCACCTTGCGCGAAAGGGAGGATGGCTCCTGGCTGGTGGACGGACAATACCCCCTGCATGAGCTCCTGGTGCGTTTGGGCGAACCGGGGCTGGCGCGGGAGGTCTCCGTGGACACCATCGGAGGTCTTTTCCTGTACCAGACCGGTCATGTGCCCAAGGCCGGCGATTCGCTCCGTTGGATGCTGCTAGACATTGAGGTGGTGGATATGGACGGGGCGCGATTGGACAAGTTGATCGTGCGAAAGCGCGCGGACTGACGCTCAACTCCTCCTCGGACCGATATGCAGTAACCACGGTTCCATGGACCGGAAACGGTGATCCGTCGAAAGGAGGAACCCGGGACCGTCCTTATCGTAGGAATCGCGTGAACAAGCCCGTAAGCCTGTTCGCGCCGGATGCGGAAACTCTATTCCCTTCTCCTCTTACTGATCATGGGCCAGGCCGCACAGGCCACGCACATGAGCGGGGGCGAGATCTACTGGACGCACCTGGGCGGCAACCAGTACCGGATCACCTTGACGATCTACCGGGACTGTGCAGGCATCCAACTCGACAACGACTACGACCTCGACATCACGAGCCCGTGCGGTAACACGACGTTGAACGTGACCACCCCGGGCGGGGTTGAGCTTTCCCAGTTGTGCGATCTGGAACTGCCCAACAGCACCTGTAACGGTGGAAGCCTCCCGGGCATCCAACAATACGTGTACACAGGAGTAGTGAACCTGCCTCCCTGTGATAGCTGGACGATCAGCTGGACGGAGATCTACCGCAACAACGCCATCGTGAACCTGCAAGCCCCGGGCACGCTGGAGATGTATATCGAAGGCGTCCTGAACAATGCGGATGGTCCAGCCAACGACTCTCCACAATTCACCAACACGGCCATCCCTTACATCTGCCTGGGTTATCCGGTCAGTTACAGCTATGGTGCGTTCGACCCGGAGGGCGACTCCCTGAGCTATGAGTTCATCGGCGCGCGAGTGGGTGGTGCGAACCCGATCAACTACACCCCTCCGTTCACAGGGACGGTTCCCATCACGGGGATCACGCTCGACCCAGCGACAGGTCTCGTGAACTTCACTTTGAACCAGGCTGGCAACTGGGTGGTGGTCGTTCAAGTGAACGAATATGACAGCCAGGGGAACCTGATCGGTACCATCATGCGCGACATGCAGTTCGTCGCGTATCCGTGCAGCAATGTACCACCCGACCCCACCACGGGAACAGTCACCAATATGAGCGGCGGAGCCGTTCAAACCGCCCCCTACGCCGTGCAGGTGTGCGAGAGCGGCGACTTCTGCTTCGACATGGTGATCAGTGACGCGAACGCGAACAACATACTCGAAGCGACCAGTAACGTCACCAGCAACCTGCCCGGCGCGACATTCAGTTACACGGGCAGCAACCCGATCACCTGCCATGTATGCTGGAACGCGGGCCCCGGTACCGCAGGCTTCTATCCGTTCATCGTGAACGTGAACGACGGAGCCTGTCCGATCGTCGCCTTCCAGACCTACGTGTACGCCATTGAAGTGATCGAAGGGCTGTTCATTGATGTGGCGACCACGGATGAAAGCTGTGCCGGCATGAACGATGGCACGGCCAGCGTGAGCATCGTTGCAGGAACGGGACCCTACCAGTACAACTGGGGAACTGTCGGGGCAACAACTCCCTCGATAACCGCAGGTGCCGGCAGCTACCCGGTGCAGGTCACAGATGGCAATGGATGCATCGCCGCTCCGGAGACGGCCATCATCACCACCACGCAGCCTCCGACAGCCAACGCAGGTAATGACGTGACCGCTTGCTACGGCGACTGGCCCATCGCGTTGAGCGGAGGTTCCACCAACGCGCAGAGTGTCACCTGGAGCGGTGGCGGGGGTATCTGGTCAGGTACCGGGGCCAACATGTTCTATACACCGAGCGCGGCGGAGATCGCTGGTGGTGGAGCGGACGTGGTGTTCAACGCCAACGCCAACGGCTCGTGCCCGGACGCGACGGATGCCCTGCACATCAACATCTCGAACAGCTTCCTCAGTGCCAACATCACCCCGGACGATGTGAACTGCAATGGCGGCGCCGACGGCAGCGCGACGTTCACACCGAACCTGCCGGGCAATACCTACGTGTGGAACACGACACCGCCGCAGACCGGAGCGACAGCGAGCGGGCTCAGTGCGGGCAACTACGGTGTGACCGCGACCGACGCTCTGGGATGCTCCACAACACTGAACACCACGATCACCCAACCGATCGCCATCACCATCTCCAGCATCGCAGCGGTGAACGAAACCTGCGCTGGCGCCGGCAATGGAAGCCTGACCGTCACAGTGAGCGGTGGAACCCCTCCCTATTCCTATGCCTGGAGCAATGGAGCGACAACCGCCACGATGTCCTCCGGAGCCGGCAACTACTCCGTGAACGTAAGTGATGCCAACGGCTGCGCCGCAGCCGCCGGTACGGGGACGATCGCCACCACGCAGCCTCCGAGCGCCAACGCGGGCAACGACCTTATCGCCTGTTACAACACCTGGCCCCTTGCCCTGGTCGGCTCGGCCATGAACGCCCAGAGCTCAGGATGGAGCGGGGGTAGCGGCACGTGGAATGGCAGTGGTCCAACGATGCAGTATACCCCTTCCGCAGCCGAGATCAGTGCTGGAGGAGCCAATGTGACCTTCACCGCCACTGGCAACAGTACCTGTCCCAGCGCGAGCGACTTGTTGCACATCAGCATATCCGACCTCCCGGTCGGCGCAACGGTGAGCCCGGACGACGCCAATTGCAATGGCGCGTCGGACGGCAGCGCGACGTTCACACCGAACAGCACCGGCAACACCTACCTCTGGAACACATCACCGCCGCAGACGGGCGCGACGGCGAACAACCTGCCCGCAGGGAACTATAGCGTGACCGTGACGGACGATCTGGGTTGCAGCCTCACGCTCAACACGACCATCGATCAACCACAGCCATTGGTCATCACCGGCCTCGCTCCTGTGAACGAATCATGTGCTGGAAGCGGGAACGGCAGCTTGAATGCGACCGTGATCGGGGGCACGGCACCTTACAGCTACACCTGGAGCAATGGGGCGACCACAGCGTCCATAACGGTCGGAGCGGGCACCTATTCGGTGAGCGTGACGGATATGCACGGTTGCGCTCCGGCTACAGCGAGCGCCACGGTCGGATCCACGGCACAGCCGAACAGCGCCAATGCCGGTCCTGATCAAGTGGTCTGCATGGGGAGCTACCCCATCGCGATCACCGGCACGGTGGTGAACGCAACAGGGGGAGCATGGTCCGGCGGAAATGGGACGATGTGGGGCACGGGACTGAGCGTTCTGTACACGCCCTCCGCTTCCGAGGTCACCGCAGGCGGTGCCGACATCACGCTCACGACCACCGGCAACACCGGATGTCCGCCCGCCTCGGATGTCGTGCACCTCACGCTTTCCAACAGCTTCCTGAATGCCGGTATTTCGGGAACCCCTGTATTCTGCGCTGGTGGCAACACGGGAACAGCCACCTTCACTCCCAGTCTACCCTCTCTTTCCTACCAATGGACGCCGTCCGGACAGCTGACACCCACAGCGACGGGCCTGGGGGCGGGCACGCACAACGTAACGGTGACGGATGGCCTGGGCTGTGACACCGCGATGAGCGTGGTCATCAGCCAGCCATCGCCGCTCTTGATCACCAATGTGCAAGCCAACAACCCGCTCTGTGCCGGCACTGCGAACGGAACCGCTACGGTTACGGTGAACGGAGGCAGTCCCGGATATACCTACCAGTGGAGCGCGAACGCCGGTGGTCAGACAAGTCAGACCGCCACCGGTCTTGGTGCCGGCAACTATGTGGTCACGGTCACGGATGCTCAAGGCTGCACCGCGCAAGGCAGCACGGCGCTCACATCACCTGCACCGATCGTGCTGTCGGCTCAAGTACCCGATACCGTTTGCGTGAACGCACCAGCGCAATTGACCGCCCAGGCCAGTGGTGGCGATGGCAACATCACGATCAACTGGGCCGGGATCGGAACGGGAACATCCCTGCTGTACTCTTTCCCTCTCTCCCAGACGGTGACCGTCACGGCGAGCGACGGGGCCGGATGCACAAGCCCTGTGCTGAGTTTCCCGGTGACCGTACTGGATCTCAACGCCGCCGACTTGTCGACCTATGGCGACACAACGGTATGTGAAGGAGGTGTTGCTCATGTTGGCGCGCAATTGACGGGATACCCATCGAGCGTTCAATACCAATGGGCCGAGTTGCAGCTGGCTGGCGCCGGTCCGCACGCTGTTCCGGTCGATCACACGCAGACGTTGCACGTGACGGCCACCAACGGGTGCGGCCAGATGCTGAATGGCTCGGTGCAACTCGTGCTTGAGGTGCCCCCGGTCATCACGCCTCCTGCCATCATGGGTCAGGGCTGCGCTCCCCTATCGGTTCAATTCCCGGACAGCCTTACCGATCAGAACGTTACCTGGCTCTGGGACCTGGGTGACGGCACGACCTCCACAGCGCCCGCCCCCCTGCACACGTATGACGCCGGGAACTTCATGATCTCGCTTACGGTGACAACACCGGCTGGCTGCTCCGCGAATGCCCTGAGCACATCGACGGTGATCGCGTATCCCGGACCCGTGGCCGGCTTCACCGCGAGCACATACAGCAGCGATATGGACTCGCCCACGGTGGAGTTCACCAACTCCAGTTCGGGGAGCATCAACGGCTACCTCTGGAACTTCGGCGACGGCGATACGAGTGCGACGGACAACCCGACGCACACGTTCACGGACGTAGGCCAGTTCGCGGTCACGCTCACGGTCACGGACATCAACGGCTGTACGGACGATGCGGTGGCCACCGTGGAGATGCTTCCAGTCTATGACATCGAGATCCCGAACGCATTCAGTCCGGACCCCAATGGCGGCAATGGTGGTGCCTGGGACCCGACCGACCTGAGCAACAATGTCTTCTATCCGTTCGCCCGATTCGTGAAGGAGTTCAAGATGCGCATCTGGAACCGCTGGGGGGAACTGGTCTTCGAGAGCAACGAGATCAACCGGGGCTGGGATGGTTGGTACAAAGGCCAGCTCAGTCCTCAGGATGTGTATGTCTACAGGGCCTACTTCCGCTTCGTGGATGATCGCGAGGCCGAAAAAATGGGCGACCTCACCTTGTTCCGATGAGCATGAGGAACCGATACGCTGCACACACAGGTCTTCGCTCCAATGCACCGTGGTCGGGTGTCGGTTGCCGGTTGTCCGGCCGGGCGGAACGCGGCGTTCAGGCGAGTGCGTTCTGCGCTGCCTATCGGCAATCCGACAACCAACAACCGACAACCGTCAACAGCTGGCCTGAAAAAGCACTAACCCTGGCCCTTCTGCTGATCGCGTCGCTTCTGCTCAAGCCCTCGGCACACGCACAGGACCCCCAGTTCAGCCAGTTCTACGCGGCTCCACTTTACTTGAACCCTGCACTCACGGGCAATACGTACCAGGATCGCATCATCCTGAACTATCGCAAGCAATGGATGGGGATCGCCACAGGCTACGAGACGTTCTGTGTGAGCTATGACCACAACGACACCAAGTTGCACAGCGGATTCGGCGGCATGGTGCTCCGCGACGTGGCCGGATCGAACGGCCTGGCCTTTACCCACGCGGCCTTCAACTACAGCTTCGAGGCCCGCATCGACCACAAGCGTGCCGTGCGTTTCGGAACGCGACTGGGATACACCCTGCGGCAGTTCGATCAGAGCTCACTGGTTTTCGCGGACCAGATCATACGGGAGGACGTGCAGAGCATCGAGGCTGGGATGAGAACCCGGGCCAGCTACTTTGACGGCAGCACCGGTGCCATGTACTTCAGCGAGGCGTTCTGGTTCGGTGTCAGCTTCAACCACCTCAACCGGCCACAGCAAACCCTCTTCACCGACGGCAACGTTCGCCTGCCCGTACGAACGAGCTTGCACACCGGCTACCGCTTCGCAACGGACGGCCAAAAATTGAGGCGCAGCAAGACCTTCGTGACCATGGCGGCGCACTACAAATCGCAGGATAAGTGGGACCAATTGGACATCGGCGCCTATCTGGACCATGACCGGTTGAATTTCGGTCTGTGGTATCGGGGTCTGCCGGGCATAAAGGCCTATGAGCCTGGCTACCCGAACGACGAATCCGTGATCGCGATGATCGGCTACGAGACGCCGCAGCAGATCCGGTTCACGTACAGCTACGACATCACCGTGAGCCTGCTCACCATGCGTAGCGGAGGGTCGCACGAGATCAGCGTGATCTACGAGTGGCCCAAGCGCGGCAAGAACAAGAAGTGGAGGGCGGTGCCGTGTCCGAAGTTCTGATCGTGTAAAGCCCGGGTCACGGCCTTCCAGGCCGTG
>CAZYPC010000044.1:0-34742 GCA_964649165.1 uncultured Chryseobacterium sp. | reverse complement strand
CCGTCGGCCGCATCGGTGAGGGGCCTGTGAGCCAGGAGGTCACGGCGAAGGCCGCCTAACGCGCCAAGCGTTCCTCTCCACACCACACATGGCATCGCCCTCCGCTCCACAAGGAACGGGGGGCGTGTCATGTTCGGCCAGGGCCCTGCGTTGTCATAGACGAAAGCGCTCAGCGCATTTCCGCGCTCGGCACGTACGGCTCCATGTACCCTTTGGCCATCTTCTTTCCGATCTCCATGAACTTCTCCTTCTCCGGCCAGGCCCAGGTCCCTAGTCCATCCACGTAGCGGTTGAACATGCAGAAGCTCGCCGCGATCAGCACCGTGTCGTGTATCTCCACATCCGTGGCTCCGGCCTCCTTCGCTTTCGCGATGTCGGCATCGGTAACGTGTTTGCCGCCCCGTTGTACCTGGTGCGCCACATGCAAAAGCGCGCGCACCTTCGGTGAGAGCGGTTCGTTCGGCAGTCCGGCTTTGATGTCATCGATGAACTCCGCATCCCGCCCCAGGTGGGCACAGGCCGCAGCCGCATGGCTCGTGTGACAGAAGTGGCAGTCGTTCCACCAGCTGACGCTGGAGGCGATGATCTCGCGCTCACCCGGGGTCAAAGAGGAAGGGCCGAGCAGCAGTATCTCCACCAGCTCCCGGAGCGGCTTGGCTGTTTCGGGTCGGTAGATCAACAAGCCGCTTATTCCGGGGGAATGGCCCGGGGGGAGATCGATGTGGGGCATGGTTCGCTCTGAAAGCGGCGAAGTTGGGGTGATCCGATCAGCCACCCGCGCCAGCATGTGCCCTTGCGCGCAACAGTCTCGCGCAAAAACCGGAGAGCGCAAGGACCAGAGGCTGTTGCTCCGGCCCGATGCCTTGCCCGCGAACACGGACGGTCAGGTCGGTGAGCAAGGTGGACCAGTGGAATACGGGCTCCAGTTCGAGCAGCGGGACATCCTTGCCCAGCCGCAGCTCAAACCCGGGGGTGAAGAAACCGGTACGGGTGAACTGCAGTTCCACCGGAGCAACATCCTTCATGGCCAAGGACAGTTTCAAGGTGCTCCAAGCCCCTGTGCAGATCGTGCCGGTGCGCAAGCCCTGCACATACACCCCATAGCGGGCGCGCCAGAAGCCCTCGGAAGCGATGCGCAAATGGCATCCGCCGACCTGGCCTTCCATATCGCGCGACCAACCGCTCTGCTGCCACACTTCGGACAGTACTTCCTGGGTGCGGCCCAGCACGCGGAAACCGCGGGGGCGTTTGGTAGCCTGTACCAGGAAATCCATCGGGGCCCCTTGCATGGACCTCGAATTTCCGCGCACTACCGGTTGGACAGGACGTCAACGGGCGAATGCCCATCCCTGTCATGCCATCGGCACAAAGGATCCTTCGTTCTACTGGATGACCACCCGCTCGGTGTGCGCTGCTGTTCCGTCCGCGATGCGTACGAGGTACACGCCTTTGGCATACGCACCCAGGTCAATGCTCGCCGACCCAGCGCTGGTCATGGGAACAAAGGGCGCTTGAACCGTCCTTCCATCAGGTCCGATGACGGTGATACGGGTGGTGTTCTCCGCGCTGGTGCGGATGAAAACGCGGCCCTCTGAAGGATTGGGGTAGACCTCAAGCGAAAGGTTCCGGGCCTCCTCGACCCCTGTGCTGAACTCTTCCGCGAACAATCGCGCGATACGGTTCCGTGGCGTGCCGTCGACATCACTGAAGAAACCGCCCACGAGGGCCTTGCCATCAGGCTGCATGGTCATGGCGAACACATCCGCATTGAAGCCTGAGCCCACATGGAAGTCACTGTCCAGCGTCCCGTCCGCGTTCAACCGGGCGATGCCGTTGCAGGGCGCACCATTGTAGCTGACGAACCTTCCTGCGCACAGGATCTTGCCGTCGCTCTGCAGGGCCATGGCATAGACCCAGGGGTCCCATCCTCCGAAACCGCTGACGCCGCTGCCGAAGAACGGATCCATTTCACCGTTCGCCTCCATGCGTGCGATACCACCGGGGATCATTCCACCGGCCAGCACCTTGCCATCGGGTTGGAGCGCCAGTGCGAATACGGGGCTTGAACCCCAGCCGAAAGGCGCGAAAGAGAGGTCAACGGTTCCGTCCGGCTCGATGGCTCCGATGCAGCGCCGATCGACACCGCTCAGGAACGAATACAATCCCCCGAGCAACACACGGCCGTCAGGCATCTGGGTCATGGAGTAGACACCACTGATATCCCCTGCGTTGAACGCCGCATCCCGGGTTCCGTCGGCGTTCAGGCGCGCCAACCCGCGGGAGATGACCCCGTTCATATGGAAAAAGTCACCGCCCACCAGAAAATCGCCGTCGGGCTGCGCGAGCAGACTGAAGACGTTCCCGTCAAACCCGTTGCCAGGGTCGAAGCCCTCATCCACTGAACCGTCCGCATTGAGCCGGACGATATGGTTGCAGGCGTGCGCATCGAAGTAGGTGAACATGCCTCCTACCAGCATTTTGCCATCCGGCTGCACGGCCACAGCCCGCACCGTGGCGTTGGCGCCAAAACCGGGGTCGAAGTCCAGGTCCAGGCTGCCATCCGTGTTCAATCGGGCGATGCGGCTGCGCTCTACGCCATTCACAATGGTGAAGTCGCCAGCTACCAGCACCTTACCATCGCATTGCACCGTGATGGCCCAGCAACTGCCATTCAAGCCGTTAGCCGTTCCACCGCTCAGGTCGATGGGGTCGAAGCCGGTGTCAATAGTGCCGGACTGGGCGAAGAGCCCGCTGGAGAAGAGGATGATCGGTGCGGATAGGGGAATGCGCATTAGGACATCGGATTGCGCGACGAATCTATGTCCGTATCCGACGAATGCCTATTTTATTTCGACCAATTTTATCAACGCCTGTTCGTACACATCGTGCCGGTCGTTCCGCTCAAGGCAACTGCTCCAGCCTCAGGTCGTTGGGCGTGGTGCTGCCGACGTTGACCAGGATGGGGTCCCGATCGTTCCCGACACCGGTGTAAGCCGTGATCCCGTTCATGGTGACGTCATGCACCTTGTATCCGACGATCGTATTGTTCGGCGTGGTGCTCCCTACGGTGGCCAGAATGATGTCGCGGTCATTGCTGCTGCCCGTGTAACTGAGGAACCCATTGCGCCAGACCTCCCCGCTCCACAAGACCATCGTTCCGCCCACATCCTTGCGCGCGGCGGTCCCCCACGTGATGGTCGCCGCGCTAGTGAAGTCGATGGCGCTTGGCGTGCTGGACAGGGTGAGGGCCGCGTTGGTCATCGCCCCCAGGTGATTGCGATGTCGCACGGCCACGTGGTAACTCCCGGGATCCGCCGGCAATTGGAGGGGGCTCATCCCATCGAGGGCCACCACATCGCCATCGCGTTGCACCAAGGCCGGTGTGCGCAATTGTACGGTGTTCCCCACGGCCGCATCACGCAACTCCACGAGGATCCAATCCACGATGGCATTGTTGCCTGTAGTGGAAAGCACGGCCGGTGCAATGGCCCCAGCGCCACCACTGGGCGCCATGCCCAGAGCGGAATACGGTTCGTTCAGCGGAAAATCCGCCAGGGTCCGCAGCGCATCGTTCATGAGCCCCGTCCCGCTATTGAACGCGCCGCCCAGCATGACGCGGACATTGACCACGACCGCATTGCCGATGCATTGGCAATCAGCACGCAGGGCATCCTGAAAGGTGTTCGCATCGCCGTCATCGCAAGGAGCACCTTCCACGCAGGAAGGGATAGGTGTGAAAGCAATGCCGTACCAGGCTCCGCCCGGGTTCGTGGCCAGTGTGACCGGGCTGCCCGGCACACCCGTGTCAATGAAGCGGATAAGAGAGGAGGGCGAGTTCTTGACCCCATAGATCACCGGTTGCGCGCCACTCCAGTCCACAACGATCCGGGACAAGGTCGTACCGGCGGAGAATCCATAAACGTTCGTCCACACGCCGCCCGAAAGCACCCACTTGCGGACCTGGGCCGTGTTGTTGGCGTAGCACACATCGCCTGCCGGGTTGAAGTGGAAGCCCTGGACGGCGGCCATGGCGAAAAAGGTCTGCTGTGCCGCAGCCGTTGTGGGTGAGCCCACGCCGACCTGCTGTACGCCCCCGCTGCCTGCAGCCCGGAACAAACCCCCGTTCATGAATTGCAGGTCCTCCGTGGCAGTGACATCCGCGTTCACCGCCACGGGTGTACCCGGACCCAGGTAGCACACACCGCTATTACTCCCGCCGGCCCAGAAATTCGTCCCATCCGTGCAAGCCGCCTTCATATCCCCGCCGCTGAAAAAAGTGCTCGTGACGAACGGTCGTGCGTAGTTGCCCGCGCCGTCCACCGTGCCGATGGCGCGCGGCACCAAGGCAGCGCTGGACGTGGTGAGGTTGAAGCTGCCGTCGCTGGTTCCCGTGAATCCGGTAAAGACGAGCCTGTCGCCCGAAGGGGACCGCGTCAGCGATGAGCCGCCGGACCTGAAAGGTGCTACCAGCATATCCGGACCCGTACTCGGGATGGCTACCGTGATACCGGGCGTGCCGTCCGTGGCGAATTCACGGATCAGCAGCTGGCTGCCCGTGGTGGGAACGACATAGGAAGTGCCGTTCCATGTGAAGGGCATTTCCAGGATGGCCAGGCGACCGGAGGTGAACTGTGCGGAGACCGGTTGCGCCAGGAGCGATCCGCACAACAAGGCGAAGGCGCAATGGTGATCTGGGCGAGGCATGCGGGAACAGATGGGACAAGTGTTCCAAATTAGACAAGAACAGCGCGGACTGAAAAGACGTCGGGGTCGGCGCCCGGTGTTCCGGATCTTCCGTCGCATGTGCTGTTCGGCGCGCGCTTCCCGGAAGATGTGGCCGTCCCGTTCACCGCGGCCGTCAACTACCGGAAGGAACGTATCACATATTCCAGGGTCGACCGCCACGAAGGGAGGAAAGGCCGAGGGTTGCCGGTCCTTCCGCTGAAGGCGAGAAGACAGGCGGCGTGTTCATGGGCAATGGAGGCCCCGGAGTGCGGTCGGGTCGGCTTCAATCCTTCACGACCGGCAATGAGCGCCCCTCCATGGTGTGGACCACATAAATGCCCGGTTCCAAAGCGTCCAAAGACAACGTGCTGCTTTTGACGACCGTGCGTATGGTCCTGCCACGTGCATCGATCAGTTCGCCGGTCACGGGCACGGAGAAATGCAGCGTTGTTCGGGCCGGGTTCGGCCAGGCTCGCAGGCCTCCCCCTTCGGCACCGTCAGCGGTAACCGTCACGAGTTCGCCCACGCAGGTGCAGTTGCTCTGCCAGGTGTCGTTCTCTGTGCTGGCGAGTCCATCGTCACAGGGTGTTCCCGGGGTCGCGGGTCCGCTGATGTCGCCCGCGCAATCCCTCCGTGCGAGCACGGCGAAAGAGTTCCGCGGTGACGAGTTGATCCGCCGGAACGCGCCTCCCACGTACAACCTGTCGGAAGTGGTCGCAAGCGCGTACACCATATAGTCCGCATTCCATGAGAAGGGCAGTACCGAACCCTGCTCCTTGTCGACCGGGGCGAAATAGTGGCGCGCGCTGTCGCCAAGGCTCTCGAAAGAGCCGCCCACATACACACGATCATCCGTGACCGCCAGCGCTGATACGCCATACCAGGGATCCACGATAGCGGGATCGATGCTCCAGTCCGTGGCCACGTTCGACCCGATGGGCACGGCCCCGGCGGAACTCTGGAAAACACCGCCGATGTTCCCGAAGTCACCTCCCACATACACGGTGCTGTCCTGCACGGTCAACGTGCGCAGCGTCTGTCCGCATCCGGGATCCCATGGTCCGGCGGATCCCGTTGTGGGGTCCAGTTCCGCCAATCTGCCGCGCGGCTGCCCACCCAGCTCGCTGAACTCGCCTCCCACATAGACCCGGCCTGCATAGACGGCCAACGCTTCTATCGTCGTGTTGTACGCTCCTTGTGCGTCCCACGATTGTGCAACGCCACTGATCGCGTTCACCTTGGCAATGCCATAGCGCGTCTGGCCTCCGATCTGGTCGAAATAGCCGCCCAAGAACATCGCACCGCCATGGGGTAGCACGGTGCGCACCTCGCCATCCGGAGCAGGGTCCCAGGAGGTGATCACACCGCTGGTCATGTTGAACGCAGCCGCGTTGATCCGTGTGGTGCCGTTGGCGCGCGTGAAGCTTCCGCCGGCGTAGACCGCACTGCCGTTCCTGGCCAAGCTGTTCACTGTTCCGTCGCCCACTTGCGCAGACCAGGAGGATGCCATACCCGTGTGATCATCCAACGCGGCGATCCGGGAGTGGGGCTCCCCGCCGAGGATCATGAAGTCCCCTCCGGCGAAGATCTTCTGCCCATCGGAGCAGAGTACCTGCACGTGGTCGCTCGGATCCGGGGCCCAAGCGCTCAGTAAGGCGTTCGACGTATTGACGCTGGCGATCCTGCGCCGCTCCTGACCGGCGACGCTGTTGATATAGCGCCCGGCGAAGACAACGTTGGAGCCGACTACGGTCACGGTGTTCACAGCCCCCCCTGCGTCCGGATCCCAGGACATGACCGCCCCCGTTGTTGTAAGGATCTTCGCGATGCCGGTGTGCTGGACGCCGCCCACCTGACCGAACACACCGCCCGCGTAGAGATAGGCACCGCTCAGGTACAGGCATTCGACGTCGTTGTTCGCGTTCGGGTTCCAAGCGGTCACCGAACCAGTAGAAAGGTCGACTGCTGCGAGATGGTTGCGGGTGAACCCATCGATAACCGTAAAAGAGCCTCCCAGATAGAGGATCTCCCCAGCCAACACCGCCGCATTGACGCAACAGGTGTTCGGTGCCCACGATGCGGGCACCCCTGTGAGCGGGTCAACGTCCGCAAGGCGAAAGCGCGCCTGGCCTCCGATAGTCGAGAACGAACCGACGAGGACCACGTGATCGTTGTTCGCGGTGATGGCGCTCACACGCGAGTCGGCATCGGGGTTCCACGGCGTGGCGTTGCCGACGATGGTGTCCAAGGCTGCGACATGACCACGGGATTGGCCACCCACGGCCGTGAAATCGCCTCCCACGAGCAATCGATCACCGTTCATGGTCATGGTCCATACCTCATTATCGGCATTCGGATCCCATGCATGGAGGGAACCATCCGCGTTTATGCGCGCGAGGTTGTTGCGCGGTTGGCCGCCGACCTGTGTGAACGCACCGCCGACATACCAACCGCCGGCACCATCGGGTGTTGCGCAACGCACGCTGCCGTTGGGGAAAGACCAAGGTGACTGTGGTTGGGGCAGGGACGGGTCGAGCACGGCTCCGTGCGGGGTCGCTGGCCCCACCCTGGTGAAATCACCGCCGATGTACACGACGTGGTCGGCCGTGTCCGGGAGTATGGCCTTGACCACTCCGTTCGTCATCCACCAATCCTCGGCGAGTTCGAGATCCGCGATACCTGTGCATGTACAGGTCAATGTGTACTCATCGTTCGTTGTCGAAACGTTCCCATCGTCACAAGGTGCACCCACGAAAACCGCATCGTCGTTGTCGTCGCAATCGCTGGCTTCGAGCACATGCCCGGATGGTTGTGAGCAGGACACTTGAAAGGAACCGGGGTCACCGAAACCGTCCTGGTCCACATCGGCGAACCATGTTTGCGGTGCGGCTATGATGAAAGGAGCGCTCGGGGCACCGTATTGCAAAGGACTTGAAGAGCGTATGCGCACCCTGTATCCCGAGCCGGGAAGGGTCCCGTCAGGGATCGTTACGGGAATGGTCCCTCCGGACCCGCCCACGATTGCCCCGATCGGCAGCGGGTCAGCGAAGGTGCCGTTAGCATCGCTCAGTTCCACGGTGAACGTGTTCCCTGTTCCGAAAGCGCCCGTGACCAGGAAGTCTATCTCCCCCGTATAGCCCGGACAGAAATATCCATCAACCACCGTAGCGTTGAACGTGTTCAGGTTCAAAGTGGCGAGATACCGGCGTGTGTCCGGTCCGACCGAGGTGAACCCACCGGCAATGTGCAGGGTACCTGTTCCGAACCACATATCGCGCACGCGCGTGGAGCCATAGGTGATGTCCACATGGAACGGAAGGGCCGCACCTGTCGTCATGTTCAAAGAAGCCAGACCGACGCGAGGAGACCCACCAGCGGATGCGAAATCCCCGGCGATGAACACTGAATCCTCGAAGGCTTCGATCCGATAGACAGGTTGGCCCGGTCCTGGATCCCAAGGTGTGGCGAGGCCAGTGGACGCGCTCACAGCGGCCAGGTTGTTCCGCAATTGTCCGCCGACGTCACCTTGGGACTGGCTGAATTCCCCGCCTACGTAGACAATGCCGTTCAAACTCGACAACGCAAGGACGGTGGCCGGTGCGTCCGGTGCCCACATCGTGGTCGATCCATCGGATCCGCTTACTGCGCCAAGGTTCAGCCGGGAACTCCCATTGATAGTGGAAAAGGTCCCACCGAGGTACACCGTTGACGCCTCCGGTTCGATAGCGAGAACCTCGCCGTTCACAGCGGGTGCCCAAGTGTCAAGTGAACCACCGGGCAGATCGAAACGAGCCAGGTGCTCCCGGTTGGCTCCACCAACGCTGGTGAACGCTCCTCCGACATAAAGCGAGTTCCCCTGCTGCTCCAGCACCCGTACAGGCCCATCGGCTGCCGGGTCCCAAGAAGTGAGCGTTCCATCTTCGGTCACGGCGGCCAAACCGCTGCGAGGCTGGCCAGCCATGGTGGAGAAGGCGCCACCCGCATATAGCACTCCGCTCGCGAGGGAAATGGAATGGACCACACCATCCGCGCCAGGGTTCCAAGATGTGGCTCTGCCTGTGGCGAGATCAATGGCCGCCAGGTTGTCCCTCTCCTCGCCCCCGATGCTGAGGAACGAGCCACCAACATAGATCCGATCGCCGCTCACCGCCAAGGCCAGTACGCTTGAATCCGCAACGGGGTCCCATGGGTCAAGGTCCGCTGTCAGGGCATCGAAAGATGCGATCCGATGACGTACGGTTCCGTTCGCCGAGTTGAAGTCACCACCAACAAGGATGGACTGGCCCATGCCGATCAATGCATGCACGGTCCCATCACAATCCGGGTTCCATGGCGTGGCCAGGCCTGTCGCGGTGTCCAAGGCGGCGAGGCCGTTCCTGAACGCTGCTCCGATCGTACTGAAGTTGCCCGCCACGTAGACCGTGCCGCCACTAACGGCCACATCCGTGCAGTCCCAATCCGAGAACGGGTCCCAGGGGGTGAGCGAGCCGCTGGTCGCATCCACTTTGGCCAGCCCCGACCGTTGCTCTCCCCCCATGAGGCTGAACGTACCGGCCAGATAGACCACGTCGTCGGTCAAGGCGATGGAGAGCACGGTGTTGCTCGCGATCGCGTTCCATGCCACCAGGGCCCCAGTGGTCGCGTCCAGCGCGGCACAACGGCTACGCGATACACCCCCGATGGTATTGAACTCGCCACCCATGTACAACAGGCCGTTCCCGAAAGCAAGTGCGAGAACACGGCCGTTGGCATCGGGGTTCATCCCCAGTACGGCCCCGGTGTTGGCATTCAGCGCCGCGATGTTGTTGCGGTAGGTCCCGTTGACGGCGGTGAAATCACCGCCGATGAAAACAGTGTCGCCCTTTACGGCGATCGCCTCGACTTCATTGTAGGACTGAAGTATCGATGCCGAGAACGGATGGAGCGTGCCGTCATCATTCAAGCGCGCTATCCGTGTTCGAGAGGTCCCGCCGACCTCAGTGAACGTCCCGCCGATGAACCAGCCGCCATGTCCATCAGGCGTCACTGCGCGCACCTCCCCGTTCACTTTCGGGAACGTCTCGTCGGGCGCTCCCGTGATCGCGTCCAGCGCAGCACCGTAGGGAACGTCCGGTCCCACCATGCTGAAAGCGCCACCGAAATAGAGCAGGCCGCTCTGCTGGTCTTCGACAAGGGTACTGACCGGACCATTGGGCACCCACGTTCCTGGGGCCAGTGTTTGTCCGACAGCGTGATTCACCGTCATCACCATCAATCCAAGAAAGGTCGCCAGCGGGATCGACGGTTCGCACCGGCTTGCCGCCTGGGCACTGCGATGCATCATTCTTGGTCTCATGCTGACAAGGTTGGTCACAAGCAAACCTAGTGATCGTATCTGCTTGAGGCATCGGTGGACCGATGACTAGAAGCCATCGCAAAAGAACCCTTTGGGCTGCGCCGCGTCCTTTCCCGACCATCCGGCGTTGCTCAACCCTAACAGAGCGCCCGGCTATGCGCGGGTTTCGCGCCTTGGCTGGTCGCGAAATGCCATCGGCTCGCTTCCAAAAGCCATTTTGAGATGGCTTCTAACACGAACGGCCCCCTTGCGGAGGCCGTCGTCCATAGTCCCGATTGGCTGAGTTTTACTCCGTCACCAAGACCATAGTGGGATAGGGCTCACTCGGCGAGCACGAGCACCGTGTTCTTCATCACTTCCACCACACCGCCCTTCACAGGGAAGAGTTCCACCTTGCCATCGGCCATGGTGACCTTCACATCACCGGCTTTCAGCACGGTGATCAGCGGGGCGTGGTTGTCCAGGAAACCCATGCTGCCGTCCACTCCGGGAACGGAGACGAGCTTCGCCTCTCCTTTGTAAAGCTCCTTGTCCGGAGTGATGATCTCGAGTCTCATCGTTGTCGGTTGTCCGTTGTCGGTTGTCCGTTGTCAGGTTGCCGTTAGAGCGCTCTTACCACCCAGCCCGACAACCAACAACCGTCAACCGACCACCAGCATTAGTTCTTCGCCGCCTCTGCAAGCATCTTCTTACCGGCGGTGATCACATCGTCGATCGTACCCTTCAGGTTGAAGGCCGGCTCGGGGTACTCGTCCATCTGACCGTCGAGGATCATGTTGAAGCCTTTGATCGTCTCTTCGATCGGCACCATCACGCCCGGCAGACCGGTGAACTGTTCAGCCACGAAGAATGGCTGGCTCAGGAAGCGTTGCACTTTGCGGGCACGGAACACACTTAGCTTGTCGTCCTCGCTCAACTCGTCCATACCGAGGATGGCGATGATGTCTTGTAGTTCCTTGTAGCGCTGCAGGATGGCCTTCACGCGCTGGGCGCAGCGGTAATGCTCTTCGCCCACGACCGCTGGCGTGAGGATACGGCTGGTGGAATCGAGCGGGTCCACCGAGGGGTAGATGCCGAGCTCGGCGATCTTCCGGCTCAATACGGTTGTGGCGTCCAAGTGCGCGAACGTCGTGGCCGGAGCAGGATCGGTCAAGTCATCCGCAGGTACGTACACCGCCTGTACCGAGGTGATCGAACCACGTTTGGTGGAGGTGATGCGCTCCTGCATCGCACCCATCTCCGTGGCCAGCGTAGGCTGATATCCCACGGCACTGGGCATACGACCCAGCAGCGCGGACACTTCGGAACCCGCCTGTGTGAAGCGGAAGATGTTGTCTACGAAGAAGAGGATGTCGCGGCCACCGCTCTGCTCATCGCCGTCACGGAAATACTCCGCCAGGGTGAGACCGCTCAGCGCCACACGCGCACGCGCTCCAGGAGGCTCGTTCATCTGGCCGAAAACGAATGTGGCCTGGCTGGTGGCGAGCTTGTCATAGTCCACCTTGGTGAGATCCCAGCCGCCGCTCTTCATGCTCGTGCCGAACTCCTCGCCGTATTTCACGATACCGGCACCGATCATTTCGCGGAGCAGGTCGTTCCCTTCACGGGTGCGCTCGCCAACACCGGCGAACACGCTGTAACCACTGTAGCCTTTGGCGATGTTGTTGATCAGCTCCTGGATCAGAACCGTCTTGCCCACACCAGCACCACCGAACAGACCGATCTTTCCTCCTTTCGCATACGGCTCGATCAGGTCGATCACCTTGATACCCGTGAACAGCACCTCGGTGCTGGTGGTCAACTCTTCGAATTTCGGTGCCTCGCGGTGGATGGGGTAGCTCTTGCCGCTCTTCACCTCCTTCATGCCGTCGATGGGCGCACCCACTACGTTGAAGAGGCGGCCCTTGATCGCATCACCCACTGGCATGGCGATGGGCTGGCCCATGCCTTCCACTTCAGCGCCGCGCTGAAGGCCATCCGTACTGTCCATGGATACGGCACGCACCGTATCCTCACCGATCAGCTGTTGGGTCTCCAGGATCAGGACGCCGCCGTCAGCGCGCTTGATGTGGAGCGCGTCGTAGATATTGGGCAGGTCCTTTCCGCCTTCGAAGCGGACGTCCACTACGGGTCCGATCACCTGGACCACCTTGCCGATGTGCTTGGCCATGAGAGGGTTCTCTGGTATGAAGGGGAGTGCATCCCCGGTTTTGCGGCCGCGAAAGTAGGCGGTTCCGGGATATGCGGAAGGGGTGTGCATAAATCCGGTCTGCGGAGACTTTCCGCAGGCCGGATGTACGGGGGGAGGCGCTGCCCATCTTTGGGCAATGCGGCTGCCCATGCTGTTCCTCATCCTGGCCGTTGGATCCGTTTTCGGGCGACCCGACGGATCGGGTTCAACAGGACCCGAGAAAACCCCTGCGTCCGAACTCAAGATCTGTTGGGACCTGTTCGAGAAGGGCGACTACGCCGCCTGCACAACCCGTCTGGCCGAGGTGGAACGACGCAACAAGCGCCCGACCGAAGCGGAGCGATCCGAACGACTGGCACTGATGGGCAGCCTGGCCCTGGTGAAAGGCGATCCTTCCAAGGCCACTGCGCTGCTCAACGATGGATTGGTGCTCTTTCTTCAGGGCAAAGGCACGCCGGTCGCCGGAAGGCGCATCTACCGATCCCTTGGGCGGATCGCTTATGAGGAGGGCGATTATCACAAAGCGATCGGTCTGTACCGAGAACAGGCGGTGTTGGAATACGCCCGCGATGAGCCCAAGCCTGGCGCCTTGGGCGGTGCTGAGTACAACATCGGCAATTGCTTCTGGGGCATGGACCAGCGGGACAGCTGCAAGGTGCATTACGATCTGGCGCTGCAACACTGGAGGAAGGGGGACACGCTCCACAATCCGATGATCTCCTACATCTATGAAGTGCTCGGCTCGTATGCCTGGGATGAGGGCGATGAGCGTTCAGCCCTGTCCTTGTTCGACCTCTCGGCCGCTCACCATCTGCGGAACGCCAGCGGGACCGATGCGGCCGATGGTTATGTGCGTGATGCGAAGGCGAACGAGGCAACAGGCGATCAAGAGGCGGCGCTCCAGTTCTATCAGCGTGCGCTGGAATTCCGGGTAACGCAATACGGAGCCACGAATCCGAACGCCGCGTGTATGCATACGGACATCGCTCACATGCTTGCCGGCATGGGGCGCAACCGGGAAGCGCTGGAACGCGCGCAGCAGGCCATCTGCCTCTTTGTTCCCTCGTTCCGTCCCGCTGATCTGTATGCGCATCCCGTTTCGGCCGACAGCGCCACCAGCCAACGTTTGTTGCTGGACGCGTTGCTGGTCAAGTTCGACATCCTGAGAGCGGACACTTCGAACTCCCGGTCGGGCGCGTCGACCGAGGCGCTGATCGATCTCTGCCTTCAGGTCATTGAGCGACTGCGCATCGGCGCCGAGGCCGAGGGCTCCAAGCTCTTCTGGTCCGACCATGTGCGCGGGTTCATCGAATCCGCGCTGGAACATTGCCACGGTCGATTCAACGCGAACGATCCCGTGATGATCCACCGTGTGCTCACGCTCATGGAATCCGGCCGCAATGCCCTGCTGGCCGATGCACTGCGCTCGCTCGATGCGCGGAAGGTGGGCGGATTGCCGGACAGCATCGCAAGGGCCGAGGGCGAACTGAAGCGTCACATCGCCGAGATGCGACGGTACATCGTTCTGGAGCAGAAGAAGTGCGAGCGGATGGATGCGGACAAGGTGGGTCTTTGGCGGAAGGCGGTCGCCGCCGGAGAAGCAGACCTTGACCGTCTCGTTTCACGGATCGCATCGGCCTATCCGGCTTACCACGAATTGAAGTATGCCGCATCCGACATCGATCCACATGCGGTGATCCAGAGGCTTGGCAAGGAACGATCGTTGCTGTGCCTATTCATAGGAACCAAGGCGCTATACATACTGCTGCTCGATGACCGTGGGGCGCAACTGATGAGGGAGGAGGACGTCGCCGGGATCAGCAATGCGACGAATGAACTGAGAGGCGCCCTGCGCGACCACGAAGCAGCCTTGAGCGATCCACAAGGATCCTATTCGCTCTTCGTCAAGGGCGCGTCAGCGCTGTATGATCATGTCTTCGCGAAGCTCCAACCTCTTCCGTATGCGCACATGGTCATCATGCCGGACGGCGCCTTCCACTATGTACCCTTCGATGTGTTCCTGGTCGAGGAGCCTACCGGGCAGCAACGGGACTACGCTGGGCTTCACTACCTGATCAAGGACCACACGGTGCAGGTGGTGCCCATGCTCCGGCCGTGGCTGAAAGCAACAAGGGGCAGGAGTGATGCGCGATCCGCATACCTCGGGATGGCGCCCACTTATGATGGGACCGACCTTGCGCCGTTGCGCTCGAACGCACGCGAGGTCCAACGGGCCGAAGCGGCGATCGGCGGGATAGTGCTCGAGGGCGATGTCGCCAGCGAGACTGCCTTCAAACGGAACGCGGGGGCGGCGACCGTGCTCCATCTCGCGATGCACACGAAGATGGACATGATCGACCCCATGCAGCTGGCGTTAGCGTTCGGTCGCGCGGATACCTCCAACGACGGCCTGCTGAACATGTATGAACTCTATGGCATGGATCTGCACGCCAGTCTCGCTCTTCTGAGTGCGTGCAACACCGGTACCGGTCCATTGCTCGGTGGTGAGGGTATCATGAGCATGGCCCGCGCGTTCCAGTACGCTGGCTGCCCATCCGTGATGATGAACCTGTGGGCGTGCGATGACGAGACCTCCGGTGCGATCGTGGCCGCGTTCTTCGATCACCTGCGAGAAGGCGAGGAACTGGACGACGCCCTGCGATCGGTCAAGCTCGCTCACTTACAAGGTAGTGATCCCCAGAAGGCGCATCCCTATTACTGGGCCACGCTCGTGTTGCTTGGAGATGAGCGACCGATCGACCTGTCGCAACCTTGGTACTTCAGTCCGTGGATATGGGCCTCGTTGGCCGCACTCCTCGTGTTGGTCGGCGGGCCGTTCCTACGGAAGCGCTTCCAATAGCTCGCGCGACTCATCGCGTTTGTAGCCGTCGGCCTTCACCAGTGTGTCAAGGTGTGCTCTCGCAAGAGCCGGGTCATCGGCCTTCAGCGCCGCGAGCGCGAAGTACCAGTGCGTTGCCGCATGGAGATCATTGTCCGTCCCCAACACCTGCTCGAACACGGTCATCGCTGCCTGTGGATCGGGTCGCTCTTGGAGCAGCAAGCATTGCCCACGGTAGAACATGCGCAGGTAATCAGGCACGGGAGACATCGGTGGTGCATTCAACTCCCTCAGCGCTTCATCATACCGCCCCGCGTGGTACAGATCGGTGAAGCGTGTCCAGGGGTCGTTGTCGTTCACACGGTCCGAGCGGAGGCGGTCGGGGCCACCGTAGGCCACCATGTGCTCGGCGAACAGGTCCTCAGTGTTGTTCGCCGGCTTCAATAGCAGGTATGTGGTGACCAGCGCCAGTACCACCGAGGCGGCCAGGGTCAGCCACCGGGCGGGGAAGAGCTTCACCACACGACCACGTTCTCCGCTGCCTGGCTCCTGCGCATCGTGGATGGCGTTGAGCTTCTTCCGCAGCTCCACTTCACCGGCGACCATGGCCGCATCATACGCCGCGCGGAACGTGGCGAGATCTTCCGCAAAGGCACGGTCACTGCGCAGCCGATCCTCGAAGGCTGCGCGTTCGGCCGTGCTCAACCCGCCCTTCAGGCAGCGTTCGAAGAGGTCGTCGTTCTGGTCCATGTCACGCATCGTTTTCGTGCAGTTCACGCAATGCGCGAGCTGCGACCGGGTCGGCGGCAAGGAGCTCCCTCAACGCCTTCATGCACTTGAACTTCTTGTTGCGCGCGTTCTGTTCATCCTTGAAACCCGTGCGAGCGGCGATCTCGGTCATATCAAGGTTCTCGTAGAAGCTCAAGGTCAGCATCTGCCGGCAGGCTTCACCAAGTCGCGCGAACAACGCCAGCACCGTGTTTCTCCGTTCGTCATCGAGCAGCTGACCCACAGGTGGTTCGTGCGCGGCGTCCTCATCCATCACCTCCACCGGTTCCCGGCCTTTTCGTCGGAGCTGTTTCAACCAGAGGAAACGGCAGATGCTGAAGAGGTAGGTTCCCAATGTGCTTTCGCCGTTGAAGCGCCCTTGCTTGATGTTGCGATAGAGCACGATCACACCGTCCTGGAACACGTCGCGCGCGTCACCGGCATCGCCACTGTTGCGCAACACGAAGCCAGCCACGGTCGGATAGCACGTGCGGTAGATCGTTCTCAAGGCCTGGTCCTCTTCGACCGTGCCCTTCCGGAGCCGGGCGATCAGCTCGGCATCACTGACCCTGCTCACGGGACCCATGCCCGACGAAGCTAGGGCCGGTCGCGTGATCCCGGGTCCGAAAGGTGCGGTCCAGCATTGGTGTTGCTCACCCTCCTCGCCGTAACCATGTGCAGAAAGATCGGCGTGGTGGTTACGTGGCGCTGGCCCCATGGAACCAACATGTACAACGACCCCGGAAGGTCCCGTTCACCAACACGACCAGACCATGAGAGCCCCCTTCATCCGTTCGTGGATGCTCCTGGCATCCGCCCTCTGCTTTGCCGTTCCATCCATCGCGCAGGACAGCGACGGCGACGGGATCCCGAACCAGTTCGACAACTGTCCCGGCATCGCCAACCCGGGACAGATGGATTCCGATAGCGACGGGCGCGGTGACGCCTGCGACAATTGCGGCATGGTACCCAACCCGGCGCAGACGAACAACGACGGCGATGGTTTCGGGGATGAATGCGACAATTGCCCCTTTGTGCCGAACGATCAGGCGGATGCCGACGGGGATGGGCTCGGAGACGCGTGTGACAACTGTCCGTTCGCGTGTGATGATGGAAACCCATGCACGTTCGACGAGTGCCTGCCGCAAGGGTGCGCGCATCACCCCTTACCGATCCCACCCGAAGCGCTCGCACAGCCGGCCGCCCCTGGAGTTTGCCTGAGCTATCTGGGCCGCATCGTGTACGTGAACGGTACGTATGACGCGGCGCTCACCACCTACACCCCCTTCCTCTTCAATACAGCCACCGATTCGGTGTTCATCAGCGGCACCGTCTTCGGCGAGGGAAGCACGCCATGCCTCACCTACCTGGTGCAGCACTGGTACCGTACGGCAACAGTTCCGGAAAGCGACATGGTCCCCCCCGTCGCGCCGGGTGTATGCCTGGTCTTCTACGGTCGAGAGGTCTACATCAACGGTGCGTACAACGCGGGTCTTTCCGATGTGCCCATGAACTACCCCGTGCCGATCGAGGGGTCCGTTCTCATTACAACCGGCAGCGTGGTCGATGGCAGCACCATGTGTTTGACCTGGCTGATCCGCTTCAACTATGGCCTGCCCGAGATCCCGCTCTCCGCGATGGAACCTCCCCCTGCACCGGACAACTGCCAGGAATACCTCGGTGTCATCACGACGCGCGGGCTCCTGGGCACCTATGACCCCGACTACTCGGATCTGCCTGCCAACTTCACCACGCCTGTTGGGGGAAGTTCGCAAACGAACTATGGGGTGGTGTTCAACGGCATAGTGCCCTGCGGTACGTATTCGGTCACCCACTATTTCGGGCCGCTATGCGATGACGATGATCCCTGTACGGTGGATATCTGCGACAACGGGGTCTGCTCACATACGCCCCTGCCCATCCCGCCTGAAGCCCTTGCCGATCCCGGGGCCCCTTCCTTCTGCGTGGTGTACTTCGGCCGGAAGGTGCGCATCGATGGTGTGTACCAGCCCGCGCTTTCGGACGTCCCGGACGACTACACACCGCTTTCCACCGGAGCCGTCGTTCCCACCAACGGTTCGGTGAGCGCCGGGACGGATCCGTGCTACAACTACACGGTGGACTTCTATTACATCGAAGTGCCCATCCCCCTGTCCGCGCTGGAAGCGCCCGCGCTGGACACGAATATCTGCCTGACCTACCTCGGACGTATTGTGCGGACGTACCTGAGCTCAACCTATGATGAGGCGCTTTCCACGCTGCCGGACGGTTTCGCCGCACCAGCGGGGGGCGTGGCCGATGTGCATGGCTACGTGGCCTTCAACGGGCTGGTGCCGTGCTACGTCTACAGCGTCACCTTCTACTACGGCCCGGACGATTGCGATGACGACGACCCATGTACGCTGGATGAGTGCATCGACGGCCAGTGCATCCACGCACCATACGCACCACCAGTGGGCTATCTCAACCCTCCACCGAACCCTTGCTTCACGTACGTGGGTCGGCAGGTGATCACCAACTTCGTCTTTGATGAAGCCCTCTCGACACTGCCCATCGACTACGAGCCCCCCCCGAACGGTGATGAGATCATGACCTCCGGCACGCTGGTGAACCAGTTCGTCACGTGCTGGGATTACATCGTGACCTTCTTCTATGTGCCACAGAACTGCGACGACGGTGACCCTTGCACCTATGACTATTGCCTGCTGGGTGTTTGCTACCACACCGCCTTGTGCAATGACAGTGATCCCTGCACGGCTGACTTCTGCGTCGCTGGCGAGTGCTTCAACATCCCGATCGATTGCGACGATGGCGATCCCTGCACCACCGACTACTGCGATGGCTACGGCGTCTGCCAGCACCAGGGTACAGGTAACGAGGTGAGCCTTGAACTGACCACCGACGCGAACGGACCACAGACCAGTTGGGACATCGTACAGTCAGGCACAAGCAGTGCGATCTGTAATGGCAGTGGCTATGCGAGCATCAGCACCATTTTCGCGGACTGCTGCCTGCCGAACGGCTGTTACGACCTGCGCGTGTTCGACAGCTTCGGCGATGGCATCAACCCCGGAGGTTTCGTACTGCGCGATGCTGCCGGGAAGCGCATCATCGACAACACGGGCAACGGGAGTGCTTTCACATCATCCAGCATGAGCCCGCTCGGCTTCTGTGTACCCCTGGGCAACGATGCGTTGCAGGCCACCAGTTGCGATGTGCTCACCGCTACTTCGGCCACGGTGCTCCAGGCCGCACCGAACGCTGCCGTCACCGCGCTCTACAGCCCGGGCACGCCCACGGCCAACGCCAATACCGGCTACCAGTTCTGGGTGCTCAACCCCCATGGCGGATTCAGCAGGAGGATCCTGCTCACCCACGCCGCACCAGGAACGGGTTGGCCCGCGGGTACCACGGCGGCTTTGAAGGCGACCTACTTCAAGCTCAGCAGCATGAGCAGCGCACCTGTGATACCTCAAGGGGTGCTACTGAACGTGCGCGTGCGCTCTCGCCTCAACGGTGTGTACGGCGAGTTCGGACCGGCTTGTCGGCTCCTGTTGCCCGTTCCGCCATGCATGACCACACAACTCACCGTCACCGCCGATCCTGTGATCTCTTGTGAAGCCATCGGGCTGAGCCTATCCAGCACTATTTATGCCACGGCGGTTCCGGGAGCCACCCATTACCAGTTCGAATTCAGCAAGCCGGGTTACCTGCGGCGTATCGCTTCCACCTCGCGCTCCGTCGCCTTGAGTTTCGTGACCAGCCCACTGATGAACAACAACTGCTACGCCGTACGCCTGCGCGTATCCACGGACGGGGCGCTCACCTATTGCCCGTTCGGGCCTTCGTGCAACATCACCATCGGGACCGCCACGTGCAACAATGCGATGGCCCTCGATGGCGATGATGGCCTTGCAGAAGCGACCTCGACCCGCATGCTGATCTGGCCGAATCCCAGCGACGGACCCATCATCAACCTGTCGCTTCCGGAGATCGATGGATCCATCAGCACCGTTGCCGTGGAGGTCACGGATGCGTTCGGCAGAACAGTGTTCGAAAGAGCGCTCCCGGTGCAGGATGGTTCGCTGTATTCCACGCTTTCCTTGAGCGAAGATCCCGCTCCAGGTCTGTACCTCATCACCCTGCAAGCCGGTGACGAGCGGCACGTCCAACGGCTGGTCATCGAGTAGTCCGGTCCGGATCCTGTCCGGGCCTTCCGGTCGCGGCCCCTTCGCCTTGCGGTGAGGGGGCCGTGCATTTCGGCCATCCGCAACGCCGCACCCACATACGCTCCATCTTTACCGCTCGTCATGCACGTCTACACCGACCTTTCCTCTTTCACCGATATCGAACGCCCGGTGCTCACCACCGGCACCTTCGATGGCGTCCACCTCGGCCACCAGACCATCCTGCACCGGCTGAAGGAGGTCGCACAGCGCGAAGAAGGACAGAGCACGCTCTTCACCTTCTACCCTCACCCCCGCATGGTGCTGCACCCGCACGACAACGACCTGAAGCTGCTGACCACACAGAAAGAGAAGAGCGAACTGTTGGAAGCTGCCGGCCTCGACCACCTGGTGATCGTGCCTTTCTCACGAACGTTCAGCCGCATGCATGCGCTGGATTTCGTGCGCGACGTGCTCGTTGACCGCATGCGCATCCACGCGATGGTGATCGGGTACGACCACCGCTTCGGCCGGAATCGGGAAGGCGACATCTCGTTACTGCGCCAGCTCGGTGAAGCGTATGACTTCTCGGTTGAAGAGATTCCCGCGCAGGAGATCGATCATGTGAAGGTGAGCAGCACCAAGGTACGCGAAGCCCTGTTGAAGGGAGATGTAGGGCTCGCCGCTGACCTGCTCGGGCATACATATTCCCTGACCGGGGTCGTGGTGAAGGGTGACCAGCGCGGGCGGGCGATCGGATTCCCCACGGCCAACGTTGGGGGCATCGATCCCTTCAAGCTGCTGCCTGCGAAAGGGGTGTACGCGGTGAACGTGACGCTCAAGGACGGCGTGTTCAAAGGGATGATGAACATCGGTGTGCGGCCCACCGTGGAAGGCGGCGGGGATCGCACCCTGGAAGTGAACATCTTCGATCTGGATCGCGACCTTTACGGCGAACCGATCACCATACGCCTACGTCATCATCTGCGCGATGAGGTACGATTCAATGGCCTCGACGCGTTGAAGGCACAACTCCTGAAGGACCGCGAACACGCGGAACTGCTGCTCGCATGAACCACCTGCTACGCGCCTGCGCGATCCTGTTCCTCAGCGTGCTCGGGAATGCCGCCAACGCGCAGCTCCTTTCCCAAACGGTGCTCGATTCCACCAAGGAGTACTACAGCATCGCCTCCGCGCTGAAGGAGCCGGACAAGGTGTACCGGCTGCAACTCACGAAGAAGAAGTACAAGGCGCTGCCCGAGGAGATCCGGCAGTTCAAGAACCTGAACGCGCTGGACATCGGCAAGAACAAGTTGAGAACGCTGCCGGCATGGCTCGGCGAGCTGAAGTACATGCAGGAGTTCCGGGCCCCTCAGAACAAGCTGCAGGAAATGCCCGAGGTGGTGTGCCAATGGCCGCACCTCAAACGCCTGGACCTTCACCAGAACGAGATCACGGGACTGCTACCGTGCATGGGTGAGTTGACGGAAGTGGTCTCGCTGGATCTCTGGAGCAACGATCTCGAAGAATTCCCCGAAGAGTTGAAGGGCATGACCGCTCTGCGCTTCATGGACCTGCGCGTGATCCAGTTCGATCAGCGGGAGATGGAACGCATCACGGAACTCTTCCCGCGCGTGAAGATCTTCTTCTCCCAGCCCTGCCATTGCGGCGTGGGGGAGTGAGCATGTGCTCATGCGTCCATGTGCCCACGGTCCGTGCATTCCTCAAGCGTCCGGCGCGGGTGAACATGCGCATCTTCGCCGCATGACGATCGGCTACCTGGGTCCGTGGGAGATCCTCGAATGGAGCAGCGCCATGCTCGGGGCGGCCTACACCTTTCTCGCTGCGTTCGAGAAAAGGATCGGGTGGGTGTTCGCGGTCATCTCGTCGTTGATGTTCATGGTGTATTTCCACCATCGCAATTACCAGGGCCAGGTGGTGCTCAACGGGTTCTATGTGGTGATGGGTTTCTATGGCTGGTTCAGCTGGGGTCGGGACGACCGGTCGATACCCGTCACACGCAAGCCGCTCGGGTTCCATGCTGTCATCCTCGCCGCAGCGCTCGCCTGCACTGCGGCGGTGGCCTGGATATTCCAGCGCTACCACTGGAGCGAAAGCCCCCGGATGGATGCCTGGGTGGGCGTGTTCAGCGCGGTGGCCACCTGGATGATGGCGAAGAAGCTGCTCGAGAACTGGCTCTATTGGTGCATCGTGGACGGCGTGGCGATCACGATGTTCCTGACGGCCGATCCGCCCATGCACGCTTACGCCCTGCTCTTCGCCGCCTACGTCGCGTTGAGTGCCGTGGGCTGGTGGCGATGGAGCAGGGCGCTTCGCGCGGTCGCTGACCAACCGCGCGCTTAGCGTGCGCTAGCGTTTCACGAACGCCGAGGAGAGTACCTTGTTGTCCACCGTGATACGAACGGTGTAGCCGCCAGCGGATAGGTCGCTCACATCCAGGCCCTGCGTCGGCAGAACGTTCGTGGATCGGCGAATAAGCCGGCCGTTCGCGTCCATGATCTCGAGCAGGTCCATCGGTCGGTTGCCGACGCCATCGATGCGGATGCGATCGATCGCTGGATTGGGCCAGAGGACCGGCCGTTCGCTCCGTGTCGCAACGGGTACAGCCAGGGCCAGATCGGTGCTGGCGATGTTCGCAAGCGTTTCTGAAGCCCCCCCGGCGATCAGCTCGGTCTCCCCGAAAAGCTCCAGGTCATTCACAGGTCCGAAGAACTCCCCGAGCACGGACACATCATCCGCCACGCCGTTGAAGGTGGCGAGCCCGGTCCCGTTCACCAGCCCAACGCCGGCGGAGAAGTCACCTCCGAGGTGGATCCGTATTCCATCCGGGTCGGGAACCATGGCATTGATGCCGACAATGCCATCCAGAGGACTGTAGAAGTAGTTCTGCACATTGGGCATCAGCTCCATCCAAGTGGATCCACCAGCCTCGATGCGGGCCATACCGAAGTACGTGGCGACCTCACCAACACAGTCACCGGCGGCGAACAGGGCCTCCTGTGTGAACAACAGATCGCGCACGGCCCCGTCAAGGCCGTTGCCCAACTGCTCCCAAACAGAACCGTTCAGTCGGGCGACGTGCATGATCGTCGTGTCCTGGGAAAAGAAATTGTCCGTGAAGTCCCCGCCGCAGACCAGCGTACCGTCGAAGCTCTCCATCGCTCGGATCTCCGCGTTCAACTGTTGTCCAACCATTTCCCAATTACCGCCGACCAGTCTCTTCACCTCATAGGAAGTACCTGCAAAGCCTGTGGTAGCGCCCGCCGCGTAGAGCACGCCGTTATGCACGTGCAAGTCGCTCACATAGGGCATCTTGCTCGAGAAAGCCGCGCTGAGCACCCAAGCGCTGCCGGTCCAGCGGGCGAGGTCCGCATTCCCCGAGTTGAAACTGCCGCCGAGGTAGATCTCTCCGCCGAACTCGACGGCCGCTTTCACCTGCCCGAGCACTCCGCTGCCCATGGCCGAGTACGTCGATCCGTTCCAACGGGCCACCTGCGAAACGACCGTGCCACCGGCGATGGAGAACTCCCCGGCCACGATCAGATCCCCGTTCTGCAGACGGAGGAGCTCCGTGACCCGACCATTGGTACCGCCGCCAAAGGCATACCAAGGGATGTTGGGCGGATAGCCCGGCTGGATCCAGGCCAGTTCATCCTCGGAGAACCCGTGCTCACCTGCCCATGCGAACACATCATCGCGCCGCATGTCATGCACATAAGCCAGGTTCATCTCATGCTGGATGCGCTCCGCCAGTTCCTTGTTCCCGCTCTCGATCATGAGTTGACCTACTGCACACGCGGTACCCTGTGGGTCAATGAAGACGGGGTTCCGTATTGGCAGGACATGGTTCTGGGGGAATCGGCCTCGATCGGCGTAGCGATCGAGTTCGTTCAACAAGGAAGCGCGGTTCGCGCGTGCGGCTGCGGACAGCCCTTCCGGGGTGTGCGCACGCTCATAGGCCGCCACGAGATGAAGATGCTTGGCGATACGCTCCGCTTCGTTGTTGAAATGCACCACGCGGTCACCGTTCGCGGGCGCCGGGTCCATGACGCTCCATTCCTTGTTCACCTCGAGCAGGTGGCGGTACAAGGGGGCATCCGTCGTAGGGGCCAGTTGTGCGTTCCCCATCAGGCTCATGGCCAGCGCGGGGGCACTGAGTAGCATTCGTTCCATGGTCGGTCCGTGTTGTTGTGTGCTGGAGACAGCGGCGAACCTCCCGGCCGCTGCCTGTATGGTGACGGAAAGTTAATTTGTCGGTGATGATGCGGATCGCCATCATTGGACCCGAGAGCAGCGGGAAGACCACGCTCTGTGCAGCGCTGTCCGCACATTTCGGAGCGCCACAGGTGCCGGAATTCGCCCGCCGCTATCTGGAAGAACGCGATGGGCGCTACGTGCGTGCAGACCTGTTGGCGATCGCCGAAGGTCAGTGCGCGGCAGAGGACATCGCATGCGAAGGGTCACCATCCTTGCTCTTCTGCGATACGGACATGATCACCATCCGGGTCTGGAGCGAGGAGAAATTCGGCACTTGCGATCCGCGCATCATCACCTTGTCCGAGCAGCGGCACTACGACCATTGGTTGTTATGCCGGCCTGACATGCCATGGGAACCGGACCCCTTGCGCGAGGATCCGCACGACCGCGACCGGCTTTTCACCGTGTATGAGCATACGCTCGATCGTTCGGGGAAGCCGTATTCGATCATGCAAGGCCCCCATGAAGCCAGGTTGAAGAAGGCGATCGCGTTGCTCGGAACGAAGGTGGGTTGCGAATGATGGACCGCTCGCATCCAAGCCCACGCTCCGAACGCGCTCCATGTCCCATGTGCTACGAGACTGGCCAACAAGGCATCCCGGGGATCGTCCAGCGCCAGACGTTCACGGCAATTGCTGCACCCGCGTATTGTTCGGCGTGGTGCTCCCCACATTGAGCAGGATGGGATCCCGGTCGTTGCCGGATCCGGTGTACCGCACGGCACCGTCCATGTTCACATCAAGGGATCCGTATTGGCTCGTGAGCACGTTGTTCGGCGTGGAACTTCCGACCGCCACCAGGAGCGGATCGCGGTCATTGCCGGTCCCTGTATAGCGGAGCGTGCCGTCGCGAAGCGCATCACCGCACCAAAGGGCGCGCACGGTACTGATGGTCTTACGCGCCTCCGTACCCCATGTGGCCGTGGTCGCACTGGTGAGGTCCAGGGTGGTCGGGCTGCTGCTCAGGGCCACCGCTGTCGCCGTCATCACGCCCAGGTGATTGCGGTGGCGGACAGCCAGGTGATAATTGCCTGCGGTCTGTGTGAAACCGAGGTTCGAAACGCCATCGGTGGATACCACATCCCCATCGCGCTGGAGCAGGGCTGTGCGTGAAGCAAGCACCTGCGTCGGCGTGGCGGCCGCGCGGAGTTCCACGAGCACCCAATCGACGATGGCGTTGTTGCCGGTGGTGGTCAGGACACCCGCAGTGGTGGTGGGCGTAGTGTTGTTCACCAGGGAAAAGCCGGCGGCCGTGTAAGGTTCCGTCGGGGGCAACAGCCCCTGCGCGCGCAGGTCATCACGCATCAGTCCGGTGCCGCTGTCGTAAGCACCCTCCAGGAACACCTTGACGGCCACGGGCAGCACCGGACCACTGAGCACCTTGAACCGCCACCAGCCATGCGGCGCTGTGATGGGCCGCACCTGCACTTTGCCGCTGTTCGCCACCGCGCGGATGTAGTAGTAGACCGTACTGCCCACGGATTGGTCCGGGATGGAGGCGCTCCAATTGTTGCCTCCGCTGGCCTGCATGGCCAGCGCGCTGTATCCCTGGGTGGTGTCGGTTGTCCAGTACACCTGCGCGCTCGCGATACCGCTCTGGTGGCGCAGGTAGGCGCTCACCGGGTAGCCCGATCCCGAATTCGTGCGGTCCGCCAGTCGCTGGTGGCGCATGAGCAGGGGTTTGGAAGCCCCGATGGCCTTGGTGATGCAATGCAATGCGCCGCTCTGGGTGATGATGTTACCGCTCGTCTCGTCGCAGTCGATGCCGATGATCCGGTAACCCGGCAGCTGCTCACGGTAGACGCGCAGGGCGGTGGTATCGTACTGCTGCCGGTAGGTAGGTACCAGGATGGTCTTGTTGATGAAGATGCTGTTGGTGTAGGTGCGGTAGTCCGCACTGGGCGCGTAGGCGCCGCCGGTGCTGGGCGGCATCGGCACGCGCACGATGCGGTACGGCGTACCGAACACACTGTTGTAGTTCTGCTGGATGGCCTGGATGTTGGCCTCGATCTGCGGACCATCGCTCGTGCCGGCAGGGAATTGCCCGATGAGCAACGTCTCCTCATCAAGCAGCTTCATGTGCATGTCGATGTGGTGGATGCCATCGTATGGCAAAGTGGTCATGCGGATGTAACGCCCGGGGCTTATGCCCATCCAGGTGGTCATCAACGCGTCGATTTGGGCGGGGGTCTTGACGGTCTGATTGTACTGGCCACCGCTGCCGTTCTCATCGATCACCAGGTTGCTGCTGAAGGCGGTGCCGAAACCGTCGGCCATGAAGTTCCCGCCGGTGTGCACCAGGTCGTTCGGGGCATTGCTGGTGCTGTAGACCACCTTGTTCTTGTAGGTTCCGATGGCATCCGGGCTGGTGTCATCGTTCGGACGAGGCCGGTTGTAGATCCAGTCCAGCAGGTACAGGCTGTCCACCTCGTTCTGGTAGATGCACTCCGGCCCGTAGTCGCGCATCCAGATGCTGTTGTAGGGAGCGGCGAGGAAGCTGATGTTGTTCAGGTCAGGCAGGGGCGGGCCGCCCGCGTTGTTGGCCTGCAGGTAGCTGGTGACGCTCGCCTGGGAATTGGTGCCGCTACTCGCACAAATGATGAGCACCTGGCACTCGTCCTTCGCGTAGCGCACGATCTGCTTCAGGATGGTGGGGAAGCTGATCCAGCTGACGCAGAGGGTCTGCACCTCCTCCCACTCGGCCATGGTGCGCGGGGCGAAGGGTGGAGGGGTGGTGAGGCCGCGGTCATCCGAGGCGCGCGAATCACGGTAGGCACGGATCAGGTCCGCTTCACCAGGGGCAAGCCCATGGGGCAGGCCGCGCTGGGCATGGGACGTGAGGAAAAAGGCGCTTGCGGCGGCGAGGACGGCGAGGGAGCGGAGCAGCATGATGCACGTTGGGGAAGGGCGAAGCTAGAGCCTGCCCCAACGCGGCCCCACGGATCCGACGAACGACCGCTAGGGCAATTGCTGCGCGCGTGTATTGTTCGGCGTGGTGCTGCCCACGGTGGTGAGGATGATGTCCCGATCGTTCCCGGTGCCGGTGTACTTCACCGCGCCGTCCATGTTCGTATCGAGCCGGCTGTATTGGTTGGTGAGCACGTTGTTGGGGGTGGTACTGCCCACCGCGATGAGGATGGGGTCGCGGTCGTTACCGGTTCCAGTGTACTTCACTGTGGCATCGCCGCTGGCCTCGCCGGGCCATAGGCAGTAGTAGGCGTTCTTCAGCACACGCGCGTTGGATCCGTAAGTGGCGAGGCTCTGGCTGCGCAGGTCGATGGTCATGCTCGCAGGGTCAACGGTGAGTGCGACCGGGCTACCGGTCATTACGGCGAAGTGGTTCCGATGTCGCAGGGCCACATGATAGTTGCCCGCGGTCACAGGCACATTGATATAGGAAGCGCCATCCGTATCGACCACATCGCCATCACGTTGTATAAGAGCGGGCTTGCTATACATGACAATTGCCGGTGTTGCGGGGTTGCGCAATTCCACCACCACCCAATCCACGATGGCGTTCGCACCGGTGACGGCGAGCAGGGCGGGTGCGATCGTGAGGCCCGTGGGCGATCCCGTATACGTATACCCGAGGCCGGTGTAGGGTTGCGTGGTGGGCACAAGGTTCGCCACGCGAAGGGCGTCGCTCATGAGCGTGCCGCTCGTGTAGGCACCGCCCAGAAAGGCCTGGAGGTAGAAGTTCACGCCACAATCCCCCGTGGTCACGCTCGGCGCGTTGATGGTCACCAGCCCCGTCTGGCTGAGCGCCCAGCATTGCAAGGTGCCACTGCAGTTGAAGCCGGGATAGGTGGACGGCGTGGCATCGATACCGAAGTTGTAGGTGCCGGGGCCCAGGGCCGTGTTGTACCGCCACACGCTGGCGCTTTCCTGTGTGAAGGCACTCGCCACGGTACCGGTAGTGGTGTTCACCGTATATGAATGCGCACCCGCACCGCCACAGGCCGTGTTCGCGTTCGTCCAGCGCAGCGTCCGCAGGCCTGTGTTGCAATCCAGTGTCAAGGAGTACTGCAGGTCCATGGTGGGCCGCTGCAAGGACCCGGTCCAGGCACCGATGGTCTGGCAGCCGTTCACATCGTCGAACGCGGTGACGTTGATGTTGCTGATAACCGCATCCGTGGTCCACGGCACGTGGTAGGTATAGCCTGCGGAATTGGTGCCGCCGGATTGGTAAACGCCGTCGTCAGTGGAGATGGAATAGGCATAGCTGGTCATGGCCGGGCTGCCGAAAAAACTGACGACCACATCATACCCGCTGCAATTCACGGTGCCGATGGAAACAACGCTGGAGACCATGCATTGGGAGCTGGCGGTCGTGCAGCTCAACATCGCCAGCACGGGGAGCAAAGTGCGCTTCATGGCAGTTGTTGCGTTCGTATGTTGTTCGGTGTGGTGCTTCCTGCGTTCGTGAGGATGATGTCGCGGTCGTTGCCCGTCCCCGTGTATTTGATCACGCCGTCCAAATTGGTATCGCGGCGATCGTAGGCGCTGTTCACCACATTGTTCGGCGTGGTGCTGCCCACGGCGATGAGGATGGGGTCGCGGTCGTTGGAGGTGCCGGTATACTTCAAGGAGCCGTCGCCGTTGGCGTTGCCGGCCCACAGACAGTATATGCCTCCGGATAGAACGCGGGGCGTGGTGCCGTAACACGCCGTGCTCGCGCCACGGAAGTCGATCAGGTCCGGCGTGATCCCGAGCGTTCGCGCCGAACCGGTCATCACGCCCAAGTGGTTCCGGTGCCGCATCGCAACGTGGTAGTTGCCCGCTGCCACCGGGAAACTCACGTAGGCATCACCGTCCGTATCCATGACATCGCCATCGCGCTGGATCAACGCCGCCTTGCTGTATACGACCTGCGAGGGGTTGTTCGCGTTGCGCAATTCGACCACCACCCAATCGACTATGGCATTGTTGCCCGTCACCGCCATAAGCGCGCTGGAAACGCTCGCGCCCGGGGCTGAACCCGTGTACACGTAACCCTGCGCGGAATAGGGTTCGGACAACGGAACGAGACCTGCGGAGCGCAAGCCATCGGTCATCAGGGTGCCGCTGGGAAGGGCGCCTTGAAGCGCACCCTTGATCGTGACATTGGATCCGCAATCATTGTTGTTCGGAACGAAAAAACCCATCGTGCCGGTGCTCGGGCAATAGAGCGGGGTCACGCTGTTGTGTCCAAGGGTATAGGTGAGCACGTAATTCCCGCCCGTAAGCGAGGGGAAGTAGAGCCGCGGCATGGGCATTTGCTGCAACACCGGCACGAAGGAGTTGGAAGCAACGGTGGTCCCGTTCCTCGACAGTGTATAAGAGCAATCCGCTGGAGGGCTCAGAAAGGGCGATCCAGGGTCAGTGGGGTTGTCCCAAAAACTCACATTGAACAGCCCGGTGCTGCAACCCGTGTTGTCCAGTTCAACGGTGAACGCGTTGAGGGCATCGTCATAGATCCACGGGTAGGGGTAGATCGGCTGCAATGGTCCGGAGACAGTGCAGCCTGTGGCATCAGTGATGCTGTAACCGGTGCTGCCCGCACCCGAGTATGAATATGGCAAGGACACCGCGTTGAAAACGGGGCCCGTGGTGTTGACCGAGCCCATGAAGGTGGTCGTCATCGCGCCATCCGTCAGCACTGTATAGGGCGGTGTGCCGCCAGACCAGTCCAGGAGATATTGGACCGTGCGCTGATCGCTCTGGCAAAGCGGCCAGGCCTGGTTCCCAAGAACCGTGATGCCACATTGTGCCCGGGTCGCTCCCGTGGCACAGCAGAACAGCAGAACAGGGACATATCGTGTCCTCATGGCAATTGCTGCGTTCGTGTATTGTTCGGCGTGGTGCTTCCTACGTTCGTGAGGATGATGTCGCGGTCGTTGCCCGTCCCCGTGTATTTTATCACGCCGTCCAGATTGGTATCACGGCGGTCGTAGGCGTTGTTCACCACATTGTTCGGCGTGGTGCTGCCCACGGCGATAAGGATGGGGTCGCGGTCGTTGGTGGTGCCGGTGTACTTCAGGGTGCCATCGCCTGTGGCATCGCCGGACCAGAGCACCATCTTCGTTCCCACGGCCTTCTGCGCGTTCGTACCATAAGTGGCGGTGGCGGGGTTCGTAAAGTCGATGCTGGCCGGCAGAACGGAGAGCGATACCGCGTTCGCTGTCATCACACCCAGGTGGTCACGGTGACGGATGGACACGCAATAGCTGCCTGGTGCCTGGTCGAACGTCACGGGCGAGGCCCCGTCGAAGCTCATCACGTCCCCATCGCGTTGCACCAAGGCGGTACGCGTAGCAAGCACGGCATACGGCGAGGCCGGTTGGCGCAGCTCCACCAGCACCCAGTCACAGATGGCGTTGTTGCCCGCAGCGGCGCTCACGCCGTTCGAGCGCACCACGCCTGACCCGCCAGCGACCAGGGTATAGCCAAGACCTGAATACGGCTCAGCAACGGGAACCAGGTTGGCGGTACGCAACGCGTCGTTCATCAATTGGGTCGCCTGCACATAAGGTCCATCCAAGAGGACCCTGGCCGCAACGGTGATGCGCGGCGCGCATGGCGTACCGGAGCTATAGAGCTGTGCCACTTCCCCCGCCGTCAGTTCGCGCCGATGGAAGGTGAGGTCGTCCAGCGATCCGTGCAGGAAGAAATTCGGCATCAAGTAGCCACCGATGTACAGCGTGCGGTTCAAGTCCGTAAGCCCCCCAGCATGCTGCTCGATGTCGAACAAGCTTCCGTTCTTGTAGATCTTCATCGTGTTGGACACGGCACTGGAGGTGACCACGTAATGCTCCCATTCGCCGTACAGCGGGTAACCGGTGTAGTAGCATCGTCCCGTGCCGTCATAGGTCCCGAAGGTCCAGGCGAAGTCGTTCGATCCCGTGTGGAAATAATGCGGGCTCACGAGCAGGCGGTCGCTGGCGATATCCGGCCACGCCCAGGCGATGAGGTTGCCTTTGCTCTCCAAGGCCTTCACCCAGAAGCCGATGCTGATCTCGTTGCTGATGGCCCAGGTGTTCAGGTCCGTCACGTCGATGCGGTCGTCCACCCCATCGAACGCGTAGGCCGCATTGGGAACGCCGTAGCGGTCGGCGGTCGGCAGGGGCCCCACGAGCGTGCCGTTGTGCCCGTTGCCGGACGCGTCGCTCGGTGAGTTGTTGAATGGATAACAGGCCACCAGCCCATCGCTCAAGCTGTTCCCGGCGGTAGTGAAACCCGTGGCCGGTGCGTACGCGGAAGTATCGCTCGCACAATTCGTCTTCACCTGGCAGGTGTAGCTGGTCCACGGTGAAAGCCCGGACAACGGGTAGGAGGTCCCGGCGATGCCCTGCACAGTGGTCCAGGTCGGCGAACCCAGCTGCTTCCATTGCAGCTTGTAGGAATCCGCGCCAGGGGCCGCTCCCCAGTTGAGTTGTGCTGAGGTCGCCGTGATGGCCGTGGTCGGCAGATCGAAGACGGGACCGCAAGCTGTGGCGGTGCAGTTGACCAGACACGGCGCGGCCGATACGGCGTTGGTGATCACCGCGAGCGGCTGCGGCCCGAAGCCGAGATTGAAATTGATGCCTACCGCGTTCAGGTGACAATAGCTCATCAGGGTGCCACCTCCGGGTGGAATGGGGCCGGTGGCGCAGGCCCCGCCTTCGGTGTACCCGGCCGTCGGCCCACAACCATCGATCTGCGTGTTGTTGCCGTTCCAAACGCACGCGTGGGTGTGGTTGGAGCCGAGCAGGTGGCCTTGCTCATGCGCGACCACGAAGACGCTCGGTGAATAGGTGGGCACGTTGGAAAAGCTGGTGGAGATGGCGCTGTAGCACATCGAATTGTCGTTGTCGATGTTGCATAATCCGGCAAGACTGGCTGCGCGCCCTCCTCCACCCTGCAGCCCGAGCAGGTGGGCCAGGTCGCCGTTGAAGGTGTTGCGCGTGTTCTGGAAGGCGGTGAGCTGTTCCAGCACCACGGTGCTCACGTACGGGCTGGGCACATCCCACACGTACACCTGGTTCAAGGTGATGCTGATCCCATCGTTGGTGTACAGCGCGGCGCTCTGGTTGAAGAGCGCTGTCACGTAGTTCACCGTATTCGCCACGCTGCCCTTGGCCTGGAAGATGTCGTAGTTCACCTCCCAATAGAAGCGCACGCACTTCACGGAGCGCTCATCCTCCACCACGGATGATCCGTCGTGCGCGGGCTCCCCTTCCGGTGTGGTGCAAGCCATGGCTGGCACGGGCAGGTCCTGGGCTCGGTACCAGATATGCTCACTGCGGCCTTCCAGGGGGCCGAGCACATGGTCCGCCAGCCCATCGTTCACGAGACCCATCACCTGGCCGGGAAAGATGCTGATGGCCGCGAGCGTGTTCGGGTCGCCATCCACCAGGCCCACATAGTGCAGGCCCGCAGGCGTTTCCACCGCGCGGCCCGTGCTGGCCACGAGCACGCTGAACTCGTCCGTGAGCGGCGCGGCGGCAACCAGGGTCAGGCGCACATCGCCGGAGCGCACAGGCACGATCAGGTCCACGGCCTTGGGCGCCGTGCGGAGCAGCTCATCGACGATGGCCGCGTTCACCGAGAAGGTGGAAGCCCCGGGCAACAAGCGGCGGGTGGCCGGATCGGGCGTGGTGGGCGAAAAGGGGTGGAAGGTCCTCCCCGCCCGCGCCCCGCGCTCCGCCGCGACCTTCGCGGCGATGCCGCGCAGGGGGGGCTGCTGGGCCAGGGCCGTCAACGTTGAAAGCATCACGCACAGCAGCACCGCAGTGCGCGCGGCGAAGGCAAGCCGGCGCGAACCGGCCGAGCGGTAGTGGGGTCCCATCACTGCTGAGACGCCCGGAAACGGGAAGGTTGCCGTGGTTGGCTCAGGGCAATTGCTGCACCCGCGTATTGTTCGGCGTGGTGCTCCCCACATTGGTGAGGATCGGGTCGCGGTCGTTGTTGGTGCCCGTGTATCGGACCAGGCCATCCATGTTCACATCGCGGCGATCGTAGATCGGGCCGAGGGTGTTGTTCGGCGTGGTACTCCCGACAGCAGTGAGGATGGGGTCCCTGTCATTGCCGCTGCCCGTGTAGCGCAACTGACCATCTCCCGAAACGTCGCCCGCCCACATGCAATAGGTCGTATTCCTGAGCACCTGCGCGTTGGTCCCATACATCGAAGCTCCCGAGTATCCCAGATCGATCGTCGCAGCATCGGGGTTCGGGAACAGATTCCGCGGAGAACCGGTCATGACCCCCAGGTGATTGCGGTGCTTGATGGCCACATGGTACGACCCGTTGCTCAGCGACGGACAGTTCACATAGTTGCTGCCATCAGCGTCCACCACATCGTGGTCCTTTTGTAGCAATGCGGCCTTGCTGTAAAGCACTTGGGACGGAGCACTGGATGAGCGCACTTCCACGATGACCCAATCGACGATGGCGTTGTCATTCGTCACGGCCAGTTGCGCAGGGCTGATGCTGGCGCCGGGTGCGGAACCGGTGAAGACGTAGCCGAGTGCCGAGTAGGGTTCGACCAGCGGAACAAGGCCTGCTGACCGGAGTTCATCACCCATGAAGTAGTTCCCCCTGAAGGCACCGTCCAACGATGCTCGCAACCTGAAATTCACACCGCAGTCACCAGGATCCGTGGAGGCGTTCAATGATGCTCCGCGGTAGCATTCCCTCACACCGTCGCACATGCGCTCGGTAGCCCCGATGGCGATCATCAGGGTGCTGCTTCCTTGAGGAAGAGGCTGGTTCAAACGCCATTGCGTGGGAGATTCCTGGGTCCAGTTCGTGGGGAAGGCGACCATAGGGCCGTTGTTCAATGCGGAGTATGTCGTGCCTGGGCAACCCGACTGGTAACCGAATTGTCCGTTCCACCGCACGATGGCTCCTGTGCTGCAGGAGTAGGTGGTGCTCAATGTGGGGTCCATGTTCTTTTGGGGTGTCCAAGTGGTTGACCCATTCGCCTGGCAGCCCTGGCTATCCGTGATGATCACAGAGCCGTTGCCGAGCAGCAGGTCCAATGGAACGGTGGGCGACCACGTGCTCGATTGATGGCCGCTCACCGTTTGGACAGTAGACCCGTTCATCTGAAAGGTTATGCTGAACGGCGGTGTTCCACCGTTGATCGAAGCCACGATGATCGATCCCCAGGTGTTCGCACAGGAAATGGTATTCGTCAGACCGACCGTGATGTTGCATTGAGCCTGTGCATGGTCACTGTGCAAGGTCGCCACGATGCAGATGGTGGTGATCCCAGCGTACTTCATGGCAATTGTTGTGTTCGTGTATTGTTCGGCGTAGTGCTCCCCACGTTGGTGAGGATCGGATCGCGGTCGTTAGCCATCCACCCCCAAGACGTTGAGCCCCAAGCTGGTTGCCACCAAACTACCGCACCTTTCCGGACCGACCATCATCCGATCGGATGATTTGGTACCCAGTGCCCACCTTCGCGGCTCCTAACCGA
>CAZYPC010000043.1:9660-35033 GCA_964649165.1 uncultured Chryseobacterium sp. | reverse complement strand
ACCACCGGCATGTCCTTCGGGATCTCGGCAATGCGCTCCACGATCTCGCCCATGGGAATGAGCGTGCCGCCGATGTTGCAACGCTCGGCCTCATACGGTTCGCGCACGTCGATGAGCAGGAAGCGTTCCTTGGCGTCCTGCATGCGTTTCAATTCCTGGGGGGCGATCTCTTTCATGGCTGGGATGGCTGACGTATGTCCGGGGGAGTCGTGCGTCCAAAAGTCGGGAGTCTTGAGTCAGGATCCTCAGGTATCCTGACTCAAGACTCCCGACTCACGACTAAAGGACAGAACCTCATCACTCACTTTCGTTCACCTGCTTCAGCTTGGCCACCACCTCTTCCGGCAGATGGTCGAAGAACGTATCGCCGCGCAGGCCGAGGCGCAGCGTTTCCAAGGGGATCACTTCTTCGGCCGGCACGTTGCCGAGGTTCACGTTCGGGCCGAGCTCTTTGATGAACCAGGTCTGCTGGGCTTTCAGCGGAGCTTCCCAGATGATGTCCTCCTTCGGCACCTTGGCGACGATGCGATGCACCAGCGTCGTATGCGCGTGGCCGCTCGGGCGGTAGATGCCGACCGTGCCGCTCTCCCGCGCTTCGGCGATCACCTTCCAGCTGCCGGCGTCCAACTCCAGGTTCATCATCCGCACCCACTTGGCCGGACTGATGAGGATGCCGCTCTCTTTGCTGCCCACCTCGCTCAGCACGGTAATGTCCCGCGCCAGCGTGTTGATGTACTTGCACTTCTCCTCGTGCGGGAGGTTGATCGACCCATCGCTCACTTCGGCGCAATCCAGGCCGAGGTCGGTGATCAGCTTGCGGTAGTCCTTGAACATGCCGCGCGCGATGAAAGCCTCGAACAGTGTGCCGCCGAGGTACACGCGCATGTCCGCCTTCTGGTACAGCTTGATCTTCTCCTTCAGCTTGGGCGTGATGTAGCTCGTGCCGAAACCGAGCTTCACCATGTCCACCAAGTGACCGCTCGAGTCGATCATGTCCTCGGCCTGGCGGATGCTCAGGCCCTTGTCCATGACCATGGTGAGCCCGCTCTCACGGGGCTTGCTGCTGCGCGCGGGGATGTGCGTCAGCCGGTAGTTCATTTCTTGTACAGGTCCAGCAGGTGCATCACCTGTGGCATGTTCGTCACCTCGGGAAAGTGTTCCAGCAGCGTGTTGTGGCATGTGTGGTCGGCCATCAGCGCCTCCTCGATGGTGAGCAGCGCCTCCTGTTCGCGGCCGCAACGTAACAAGTAACTCGCCATGCGGTACTTGTAGCGGGCGTTCAGCTTGTGGACCATCTGCCCCTCGGAGAACTTCTTGAGCGCCACTTCCGGGCCTTTCAGCTTCAGCAGCAGGTCGGCGTGGTCCATCCAGCCCTCCAGGCTCTGCGGCTCGATCGTGTTGAGTTTCTCGTAGCTCTTCAGGGCGTCGGCGAAGCGTTCGCTGCGGGCCAGGCTGTTGGCGTAGTAGTACCAGCTGTCCGGGTTGTCCGGCGCGATGCGCGTGGCGTTCTCCAGGTCGCGCACGGCCTCCGGCAGGCGGTTCAGGATGTCCTTCACCACGCCGCGTCCGATCCACGCGTCGGCCCAGGTCGGGTCCAGGTGGATGCTCTGGTCGTAATGGATGAGCGCCTGCTCGTACTTCTCCATCTTCTCGTAGCACTCGCCTACGAAGCTGAAGGTGATGGCCTGCGGACCGTCGAACACGAGCGTCTCTTCGTAGCAATCGATGGCGTCCTGGTACTGGCCCGCGATGAGCATGTTGCGCGCCCGGCTGAAGTACGCGCTGGTGAAGCGCTCGTCGATGGCGATGGCCAGATCGAGCGCTTCGTTGCTCTCGTCCATGCGGTCCAGCTTCGCCAGCACGTTGCCCAGGCAGAACCAGCCCACGGCGCTGTAAGGATGTTCGTTCGTGAAGTTCCGGAAGTACACCACGGAAGCCTCATCCGCGCTGGCCAGATCGAAGCAGTATGCGAGTTCGTGCAGCACGGCCTCGTTCTCCGGGTTGAGGTCCACCGCCTTTTTCAGGCAGCCCAAGGCCTCGTCATACTCCTCCACGTTCTCGTGCTCGAAAGCCAGGTCGAGGTAGATCTCGTCCAGCCCTTCTTCGGCCAGTTGCAACGCCCGGCGGTAATGCTCAATGGCGCGGCGGTAGTTGCGCTGCTGGCTGTAGATGCTCGCCTTGTGCAGGTGGATCTCCTCGTTGAAAGGCTCTACTTTCTCCAGCGCGTCCAGGATCTCAAGACCCTTGTTCAGCCGGCCCATGCCCATGTGCACCAGCGCCTCACAGAAGGTGATGTCCACAGAGTCCGGATGCTGCCGCTTGGCCAGATCCAATACCCCCTGCGCCCGGCGCGCCTCATTGTTGGTGAGGTAGTGGTCGATGATCAGCTCGAACTCCTCCACATCGAAGAAGCCCGGCCGGTTCAACCCCACCAGCGATTCGTACTTCTTCACGCAGGCCAGCTGCTCGTCGTTCCGATCGTGGGGGCGGTGGTTGTCGTGCATCCTGAAGTATGGTGGATCCGGGGAGGGGCGGGAGCGAGGTTCTCCCGCGAAAGTAGGCAAGCCCCACCGCACGATCGGCCGACCTCCACAGCCCAGGATCTCAACAGCGGATCGTGCGTCTTTCCAAGGCATTGACCATCAGCGAGCAGGGTACTTTTGACGCCCCAAATCGATCAGATGATCATCTGATCAAGCACTCCACCTTCGCCAGGCTTCGGCGGACAAAGCATGACCCTCATCAAGAGCATTTCCGGCATCCGTGGCACCATTGGCGGCAAGCCCGGCGACAACCTTTCCCCGATCGATGTGACGCGTTACGCGGCCGCTTTCGGAACCATGATCAAGAAGCGTTCGGGCAAAGCACGTCCCGTTTGTGTGCTCGGTCGCGACGCGCGCCTGAGCGGGCCGATGGTCGGTGATCTGGTTCGCGCTTCACTGGTCGGCCTCGGATTCGAGGTGATCGATCTCGGGTTGGCCACCACGCCGACGGTGGAAATGGCCGTGCCGGGGGAGAAGGCCGACGCCGGCATCATCCTCACCGCGAGCCACAACCCCAAGCAATGGAACGCCCTGAAGCTGCTGAACGCGAAAGGCGAATTCATCAGCGCGGCGGAAGGAGCGGAGGTTCTGCGCATCGCTGAGGAGAATGACTACGACTTCGCGCAAGTCGATGATCTGGGTTCCGTGCGCACGGACAGCTCATGGACGCAGAAGCACATCGACGCCATCCTCGCCCTCGACCTCGTGGATGTGGCCGCGATCAAGGCGAAGAACTTCAAGGTCGTGGTGGATGCCGTGAACAGCGTGGGCGGCGTGGCCGTGCCGCAACTGCTGAAGGCGCTGGGTGTGGCGAACGTGGTGGAACTCTACTGCGAGCCGAGCGGACAGTTCCCGCACAACCCCGAGCCGTTGCCGGAACACTTGCAGGACATCTGCGCGCGGGTGAAAAAGGAGAACGCGCACCTGGGCATCTGTGTGGATCCCGATGTGGACCGTCTCGCGCTCGTGTGCGAGGATGGTTCGCTGTTCGGTGAGGAGTACACGCTTGTGGCCTGCGCGGACCATGTCCTTGCAAGCCGCCCGGGTGATACGGTGAGCAACCTCAGCAGCACGCGCGCCCTGAACGACGTGGCCGAACGCCATGGTCGCAAGCGCCACGCGAGCGCGGTAGGAGAGGTGAACGTGGTTGAACTCATGCGCAAGGTGAACGCACCTATCGGCGGCGAAGGGAACGGCGGCGTGATCCTGAGCGAACTCCACTACGGCCGTGACGCGCTGGCCGGCATCGCGCTCTTCCTCACCCTGCTCGCCAAGCGCGGTGTGAAGACCTCCGAGCTGCGCCGCAGCTACCCGGACTACTTCATGAGCAAGAACAAGATCGAACTCAAGCCGGGCATGGATGTGCAAGGTCTTGTGGACGCGATGCAAGAACGGCACAAGACCCAACCGCACAGCACCGTGGATGGCCTGCGCATCGAGTTCGGGCGCGAATGGGTGCACCTGCGCCGCAGCAACACGGAGCCCATCGTGCGCATCTACGCCGAGAGCGACAGCCCTGGGAATGCCGATGCCCTGGCCAAGAGGATCATGGGGGAGATGGGGGAACTGGCAGCACGGATCCGATCATCAGAAAATGGATGAGCGAGTGACGGCATGGCGATGTTGGGTCAGCATGAGGTGAATGTGACCACCTGCGGATGATCGTCGATCGCTTGACGTAACAGGACACCTCCGGCGCTTGCGCCGGGGGTGCGCTTCAGCCAGGGATGCGTTCAGATCCAAACGGATGGTTCGGTCATGGCATTCGGTTCCGCGCCTACCCGCGAGCAGCTGCGGCTGACCGTCGTAGAGGAGTACCAAGGCCAACTTGTGCAGTGCAAGCTGGACGACCGATCCGCCGAGAGCGTGCTTGATCCTACTTTGGTCGCATGCGTTCAGCGATCCTACCCGCCCTTTCGTTCCTTGTTGGTTCCCTTGCGCAGGCCCAGGATCAGGCGCCAGCGCTGATCGGCTACTGGCACAGTTGGAACGACGTTTCCGCACCGTACATCCCGCTCGGGGAGATCGATCCGCGTTACAACGTGATCGAAGTGGCGTTCGCCGAACCGGTCGGCAGCACCACCTACGTGGTGGATTTTTCCCCTTCGGAAGAAACGCCTGAAGACCTGATCGCCGCCATCGCCGGCCACAAGGCGCAGGGAAAAAAGGTGGTGATCAGCCTGGGCGGTGCGAACGCCACCATCCAACTTAACACCGATCAGGAGCGCGACTGGTTCATCGGGCATGTGATGTACCTCTTCAGCGTGTGGGGCTTCAACGGTCTGGATCTGGATCTGGAAGGCACATCCGTTTCCATAACGGGCGGGACCATTGATTCGCCCGTGGATAGCACGCTGATCCGGTTGATCGACGCGGTGAATGAGGTGATGGTGCAATTCCGTGCCATGACCGGGGAGAAGCTGTTCCTCACGATGGCCCCTGAAACGGCCTACGTGCAAGGCGGCCAGAGCGCGTTCGGCGGGATCTGGGGCGCGTACCTGCCCATCATCCACGCGCTACGCGATTCGCTGGACATCCTGCAGGTGCAGTTGTACAACAGCGGCAGTATGTACGGGATCGACGGGGCCATCTACGAACAGGGCACGGCCGACTTCATCGTGAGCCAGACCGAAGCTGTGATCCAAGGCTTCAATACCGCCGGTGGCTTCTTTGAAGGGCTTCCCCCGGAGAAGGTGGCTGTTGGGTTGCCGGCGTGCAATGCCGCAGCGGGTGGGGGATACACCGACACGGCCACGGTGCGAGCGGCCATGGAATACCTCCTCGGCCAGGGCCCACAGCCCGGAGCGTACACGTTGGAACAGCCTGGCGGATATCCCGATCTGCGTGGCATGATGACCTGGAGCATCAACTGGGATGCGGTGGCCGGGTGTGATGGGGCCTACAGTTACGCGGAGAACTACGAGCGGATCTTCAGCGACCAGAGTACCGGCCTGGTGGAAGACCCTCCCCGTTTGAGCACCTCCTGGCCGAACCCGGTTTCGGATCTGCTGTACCTCGCGTCCCCACTTCAGGGCAAACCCACGATCCATGACCTATCGGGAAAGGTCGTGCTGCAAGCCCAAGCGTCCGGTGGACAAGGCATCGACGTGCGTGACCTGCGACCGGGCACCTACGTGCTCCGAGGACTACAGGACGGCAGGCCAGTGCAGGAGCGCTTCGTCAAGCTCTGAGTCGCCCCGGATCAACGCATCACCCTGATCGGGATCACCGTGTCCTCCTGGTGGATGCACACGACATAGACCGCCGCATCGGCCTCCGCGATGGAGAATGTTGCCTCATTCGCGCCACCGGTGCGGCGATCCACCAGTATGCGGCCACCCATGTCCAGCACCTGAACTTGCTCGATCGCCGTTGTGCTCCGGATCGTGAACTGATCTCCTTGGCGCACTACGACCGGGGTTTCCGAAGCAGCGAGTGATCCGATCACGTTCGGACCGTCAACCAGATAACGCACCACTGCCACATCGTTGTCCGTCTGGTCGGTGAACCCGGCCGTGAACCCGGCGGCCACGATCTTCCCGTCCGGTTGGACGGCCACCGCATTCGCGTCATCGAAATCGACATCAATGGAAGTAATGGTGGTGCCATTGTTCCCGAAGGTCGCATCCGGGATCCCTTCCGCCGTGTAACGGGCCACGAAGAAGTCACGTGGCGCGCCGAAACCGGGCTGCCCGGTTGTTCCGGCGACGATATAGCTGCCATCTGTTCCCATGGCGATGTCAAGACCAACCTCGCTCGCATTCTCGTCGGTGATGGTCACGCCATTGTTACCGAAGGTGCCCGCCAACGTACCATCATCGTTGAACGAGGCCAGGTAGATGTCCTCATTGTTGGGGTCATCCATGAAGGACCCGGTCACCAGGAACCTTTGGCCGACAGCGAGGATGCCGAAGGCCCGGTCCTGGGTCACACCGAATCCCGGAACGATCACGCCATCGCCGCCGAAGTCCGTGACGAAATCCCCGTTGGCGTCCACACGTGCCAGCACGGTCTTCATATCGCCGATGACACTCGCGTATCCCGCGCCCACGATGGAGCCATCCTCCAACAGGGCGATGTCGTTCAATAGGTCCTCTTCCGCATAGGCCGAAGCGATGGCGACACCATCGCCGTTGAAAGAGTCGTCCAGCGTTCCATCCGCGTTATAGCGCATGAAAAGGATGTCCCGCGCGAAATTGCCGGTGTTCACCACGCTGCCGCCCAGGACGATCTTGCCATCGCTCTGGATCGCCATACCCCGAGCTTCCGCATCGAGCGTTCCAACCGGGGTGCTCACTACCCCGTTCGCGCCGAAGCCCGCATCCGGGATTCCATTGGCATCGGTATGGGCGAGTACCACGGTCGCCTGCGAGAAGGTCGGGTACGCGAGACCGGCCATGTAGATGCTGCCGTCCGTGCTGCGGGCCAGTGCGTACGCGTAGGCCTCTTCGCCGAAATTGAAATACGTGTAGCCGGAGCTGGTACCGAAGCCCGTATCGAGCGAGCCGTCATGTAGCAGGTGCGCCAGGAACATGGCGTTGGTACCATCGTGTTGCGCCACCCCGCAGATGAGCGTGGTGGTGTCCGGCAGGGCGATCAGATCGTACGCCACATCGTGCAGGGTACCGGGTGCGAGTTCCTGGATGCCGGCGTTGCCGAATTCGGGGTCAAGCGATCCGGCTTGGGCGAGCAGGGCGGTGGTGCAGAGGGAGAGGAGGTTCAGCGAGGAAAGACGTTTCATGCGTGGCGCCGTAGCCCGGCGAAAGCGTTGGTCCGGTGTTGGGGCGCGAATGTGCGGAACCGCTCACCCCTTTCACAGAAAACCCGATCGGAGGCTTGGGATCCAAGGCTCACAACGTGGGCTCCGGTCGGCTGTACACCGAATAGGGCACAAGCCACCGCGCCACCAGGTAACTCAGCGAGGACACGGTCATCAGCGGCACGAAGAGCGCATATCCGCCGGTGATCTCCGCGATGAGGAAGATGGCGGTGAGGGGGACGTGGATGGTGCCGCTGAGCACGGCGGCCATGCCCACCACCGTGAAGTTCACCTCGTTGAGTTGGGCGAAGCCGAGCAGGTTCACTCCATGCGCGAAACCGAAGCCGGCCATGGCACCGGTGAAGAGCGAGCTGCCGAACATGCCGCCGTTGCCGCCTGCGCCCACGGTGAGCGATGTGGCGAGCACCTTCAGGAGCATCAGGCCCAGAACGAGCGCCTCCAGGTTCCACGCGCCCAGACTCAGCATCACGGGAGCGTGTTCCGAGAGTGACGAAGCCTCGCCGTGCAACAGCTTCAGGACCCCGTCATAGCCTTCGCCGAGCAGCGGCGGGAAAAAGAGGATGAGCCCGCCGAGGGCCGTTCCGCCGATGAGCGCGCGCACATAAGGTCGTCGCACGTTCTTCAGTCCGTCGCCCACCACGAAATAGGTGCGCACGCCATAGCTGGCCACGAAGGCGCAGAAGAAAGCGAGCGCGATGTACCAGGGCAGGGCGGCCGTGTTCCATGAATCGGTGATGAGCACGAAAGGTTGGCCCTTGTAGATCAGCGAGGACAGGAAGGCAGCGGAGGCGGACGCGATCAACACCGGTACCACGTGCGTGATGGCCACGTTCACCAGTATCACCTCCATGGCGAAGATGGCCCCGGCGATGGGCGCGTTGAAGATGGCCGAGATGCCCGCCGCCGATCCGCACGCGAGCAGCAGGTTACGCTTGGCCGCATCCAGATCGAGCCGCAAGCCGAGCCGGCTTCCGAATGCAGCACCGGTGGTGGCGATCGGGGCCTCCATTCCAGCGGATCCTCCCGAGCCCATGGTGAGGATCGACGTGATCACCTGCGAGTAGAGCTTGTGCCGCTGCACCACGCCCGCCTTGTTGCGCACCTCGTCCAACAGGCTGGGAAGCCCCCGCCCGAGGTCGCCTTTCAGCCAGACCTGTGTGAACAAGGTGCTGAGCAGGATGCCGACCGTTGGAATGATCAGCACGAGCAGCGCGCGTTGTGAGCCGAACAACCAGCCATGCAGCAGCCGGGTCAGTTCGTTCACGCCCAGCTTCAGCACCACGGCGGCGAGCGCGGCCAGCAGGCCCGTGGCGATGGCCGCAAGCACCATCAGCGTGTTCTCGCCCAACACCTCATCGCGCCATGCCTTGATCCGGTCCACCATCGTCAGGGGACAACGTTAAGGCTTGCGACGCGTCAGCTCAACGCCGAACCGCGTAGATCCACTCGTCCTGCATCACGCCGTTCTTCACCAGCGTGCCGGGCAGTTTCGCTTCCAGGACGAAGCCCGCCTTCTCCAGCGCGCGCTGGCTGGCGATGTTGCTCCCGAACGGCGTGGCGAAGATCCGCACCACCTCCGGGAAGGTGGCGAAGCCCAACGGCACCATCTGCCGGATCGCTTCGGTCATGATGCCCTTTCCGCGGTGCTCCTTCGCGAGCCAGTAACCCAGTTCCATGTTCAGGCGCCAGAGGTCCTGTTTCGGATGAAGTCCGATCGCGCCACAGGCCTCACCGCCGATGCTGATGCAACGACGTAAGGGAACCGGCTTCACCGCTTCCTCCAGGAATTTCCGGCCCGCTTCTTCCGTGTATGGATGCGGGAACATGTCCGTGAGGTTCGCCGCCACGCTCGGATCGTTGGCGTGCTTCACCAGTGCCGGCAGATCATCAGGCGTGAAAGGGCGCAGGTCAAAGAGGGCCATGGCTCAGCGCTTCGGTGGCTTCGTGCCCAAAGCGAATTCCAAGACGCCGCCAGACATCAATTCGTTGTGCGTGATCCAGGTGCGTTCCAGCCGTGCGCCGTTCAACTTCACGCTTTGCACATACATGTTCTTCGGCCCCTGGCCCTGCGCGAGCACGGTGAACGTTTTGCCATTGTCCAACGGGATCGTCGCCTTTTCCATCACGGGCGCACCGAGTTCATACCGGTCGCTCCCTGGACACATCGGATAGAAGCCTAGCGCACTGAAGATGTACCACGCGCTCATCTGCCCGCAATCGTCGTTGCCGCTCAGTCCATCGGGCTTGGGTTTGTACATGGCATCCAGCACTTGTCGCACGCGGTAGCCGCTCATCCATGGGCGGTCGGTGTAGTTGTAGAGGTAGGGCACGTGGTGACTGGGTTCGTTGCCGTGCACGTAGTTCCCGAAAATGCCGTCGCGCGTGATGTCCTCGGTTTTCTCGAAGTACTTGTCGTCGAGCCCCATCGTGAACAGGGAGTCCAGGTGCTCGCCGAAGCGCTGTGGGCCACCCATCAGCTTCGCGAGTTCTTCGGGCTCATGGGGCACGTACAGACTGTAGTTCCATGCGTTGCCCTCGATGAAGCCTTTCTGGTGGGTGTCCAGCGGATCGAACTCCTTCAGGAAGGCGCCATCGGCGTTCCGGGGGCGCATGAAGCCGCTCGACGTGTCGAACACGTTGCGGTAGTTGTCACTCCGCTCGAAGAACTCCCGCGCGATATCACCGTCCCCCACGCGCTCAGCCAGCCGGGCGATACACCGGTCATCGTAGGCGTACTCCAGGGTCTTGGACACGCTGGATCCGCTTTTGTCTTCCGGCACATAGTGCTTCTCCACGTAGGGACCGATCCCGTCGAAATAGGGCACGAGCGCTGTGGAGACACATGCGTCCAGTGCCTTCTTCCGGTCGAAGCCGGTGATGCCCTTCACGTCGGCGTCGGCGATCACGCACACCGCATGGTAGCCGATCATGCACCAGTTCTCGTTGGCGTGGTGGCTCCAGATCGGCAGCATGTAGTGCGCGCTCTGGTCGTAGTGCGCGAGCATCGAATTGATCAGGTCGCTGCTCCGCTCGCGCTGGATGATGTTGAACAGTGGATGCAACGCGCGGTAGGTGTCCCACAGGGAGAAGGTGGTGTGGTTGGTGAAGCCCTTCGCGACATGATCGTTCTGGTCGAGCCCGCGGTACTGGCCGTCCACATCCTGGTACACGGTGGGCGAGAGGCAGGCGTGGTACATGGCCGTGTAGAAGTTCGTCAGCACTTCGGGGCGCTTGCTGGTGATGTTGATGCGCGCTAATTCCTTTTGCCACGCAGCCTGTGTTTCACGCACCACGCGATCGAAGTCCCAATGCGGCACTTCGGCTTTCATGTTCTCCAGGGCGCCCTCTGTGCTCACACTGCTCAACGCGACTTTCACCAGCAGCTTGGCATCCGGTTTCAGGTTGAAGTCGAACCAAGCGCGCAGCTGTTTGCCCGCCATTTCGGGGAAGTCGTGCGTCTGATCGAACTTCCGCCAGAAGCCGCGATACTCCGTGGGCCGCGCATCGGGTTGCTGTCCGTAGTGCGTGATGCGCTCGCTGAACGCGATGGCGAAGTAGACGGTGCGGGTGCGACCCCAGCCATTCGTTTGCCGGTAGCCGGTGACCAGCGTATCATTCTCGACCCGGACGAAGGTCCATACGTTCTTGTCGGTGTGGTTGTAGATGCCATGCACCAGATCGATGATCACGTGCGCGCTGTCCCGCCGGTCGTACTCGTAGCGGTGCATGCCCACGCGCGTGGTGGCCGTCAGCTCGGCCTTGATGCGGTGATCCTCCAGAAGGACCTCGTACTTGCCCGCTACGGCCTTCTCTTTCCTGTGGTGAAAGACCGAGCGGAAACCACGACGTGGATCGGCCGCTGTTCCTGGGTTCAGCTGCAAGGCCCCGGAGGTTGGCATCAGCAGGATATCGCCGAGATCTGAATGTCCCGTGCCGCTGAAGTGCGTATGGCTGAAGCCGACGATCGTACTGTCGTCATACTGATAGCCGGAGCAGGTACGATAGACCTCCGCGTTGTACTTGCCCCCGACGGCGTAAGGCAACGTGTCCGTGTCCGGGCTCAACTGCACCATGCCGAAGGGGGCACTGGCGCCGGGGAATACATGGCCCATGCGTTGCGTGCCGATCATCGGATCGACGTAGCGGAGAAGGTCGGGTTCCATTTCCTGGGCGGGCAGCTCCGCGCAGTCGAGCAGGGACAGCAGGAGAGGGGCAAGCGATCGCATACGTGCAAGGATAGTTGCGCCGCTCTTCCATTGAACCAGTTCATATTCACCACCCGGCTCAACGTCGGACCTTTGTGCCGCTCGCGTAACTCCATCAGGATATCGCGAGAACGAATGACCAAGCGCAGTGTAGAGGCCGTACTGGCCCCGCCCGCACCCCACATGGTGGGCGATGGGTTCCGCGTCAGCAATTTCTTCCCGCAGGGCTACAACATCCCGCAGCAGCGGCTCAGTCCGTTCTTCCTGTTGGACTACAACACGCCCGTCGACTTTTCTCCGCGCGAGCACCCGCGAGGGGTGGGAGTGCATCCGCATCGCGGCTTCGAAACGGTGACCTTCGCCTTCAAAGGCAAGGTGGCGCACCACGACAGCGCCGGCCACAGCGGTGTGATCGGCGAAGGCGACGTGCAGTGGATGACGGCCGGTAGCGGTGTGCTCCACAAGGAGTACCACGAGCAGGCGTTCTCCAAGACCGGTGGGCCTTTCCACATGGTGCAGCTCTGGGTGAACCTGCCCGCGAAACACAAGATGGAAGCGCCGCGTTACCAGCCCATCACCAAGGATGACATGACACTCGTGCAACTGCCCGACGGCCGGAGCGAGGCGCGCATTGTGACCGGTGAGCTCTTCGGTGCGAAAGGACCGGGCAAGACGTGGTCGCCGATCACGGCGGCCGTGGTGCGCATCGGCGCTGGTGGAGAAGCCACCTTCAACCTGCCTTCGGGTTGGAACAGCACGGTACTCATGGTGGAGGGTTCCGCGAACATCCATGAGAACGAGGCGCCGGCCGATCACCTGGTGATCTTCCGCAACGATGGGGAAGAGGTGCATGCGACCAGCCAGGAAGGTGCGACCCTGCTCGTGCTGAGCGGCGAGCCCCTGAACGAGCCGATCGCTGCTTACGGGCCGTTCCTGATGAACACCTACGACGAGATCAAGCAGGCCTACGCCGATGTGGCCGCTGGTAAGTTCGGCGTGCTCGAAGACTGAGCCGTCCATTAAGAAAAGCGGAAGCCCCGGCTCATGCCGGGGCTTCCGCTTTTCTGTCGAGCATCGCTCACTTCTTCATAGCTGGCTCCATGCCATACTTCGGCTCCACTCCGACGTTCTCGAAGAAGAAGGCATACTTGTCAGCCTGCTGCTTGATGATCATGCTGGTAGGCATGCCCGCGCCGTGACCGGCCTGGGTCTGCACACGGATCAGCACCGGAGCATCGCCTTCTTGGGCGGGCTGCAATGTGCTGATGAACTTGAAACTGTGTGCGGGTACGACGCGGTCATCATGGTCGGCGGTCATTACCATCGTGGCCGGGTACTTCGCCGGTCGGATGTTGTGCACCGGCGAGTATTTGCGAAGGTATTCGAATTCCTCCTTGCTGTTGTCGGCATTGCCGTACTCGGGTACCCAGCCGAAGCCGGCGGTGAACTTCTGGAAGCGCAGCATGTCCATCACGCCCACCTCGGGGAAGCACACGCCGAAGAGGTCAGGGCGCTGGGTCATCACCGCGCCCACGAGCAGGCCACCGTTACTGCCGCCGTTGATCGCCAGATGGGGTGTGTCGGTCCACTTCTGTGCGATGAGGAATTCCGCAGCCGCGATGAAGTCATCGAACACGTTCTGCTTTTTCTCTTTCATGCCTGCGCGGTGCCAATCCTCGCCGTACTCGCCGCCGCCACGCAGGCTCGGCTGGGCGAAGATCCCGCCTTGTTCAAGCAGCAGCATGCGGCTGGTGCTGAACGAAGGGGAGAGGCTGATGTTGAAGCCGCCATACGCATAGAGCATCGTCGGGTTCTTGCCGTTGCGCTGCACGTCCTTCTTGCGCACGATGAACATGGGCACCTTCGTGCCGTCCTTGCTCGGGTAGAAGACCTGCTCGGTGATGAACTGCGAGGGATCGAACTTCAGCTCCGGGCGATAGAATACGTCGCTCTTCCCCGTGGCGTAGTCGTACTTGTAGATCGTGCCAGGATCGGTGAAGGAGGTGAAGCTGTAGAAGCCGAACGTGTCGTTGCGCTTTCCGCCGAAGCCACCGGCGCTCCCGATATCCGGTAGTTTGATCTCTTGTTCACCCGAGCCATCCAGCTTGTAGCGGTAGAAGCGGCTGGTGGCGTCCTTCAAGTATTCGGCGAAGAGGATGCCACCGCCGGTGCTCACACCTTGGAGCAGGTCCTTCTTGTGCGGAATGATGTCCTTCCAGTTCTCCTTGGCAGGACTGGCCGGATCGACCTCCACCAGGCGGTAGTTCGGCGCGTCCACTTCGGTCATCACCAGGAATTTGCCGGTGGCCGGAACGAAGTCGACGATGCTCGTTTTGTGCTCGAACCCTTGTTGCAGCGGGATCCACTTGGTCGCCGTCGTCGGCATCACACCACCGCGCAGGTCGTGGAAGTAGGACTCATAGCCATCGGTGCCGGTGCTGATCGTGAGTGTCGCGAACTCCTCCTCCTCGGTGACGCCGAGACCCACGTAGAGGTCGCCATTCTTCCGGTCCTCCCATACCAGGACATCCTTCTCCTGCGGGTCGCCGAGCTTGTGGTAGTAGACTTTCTGGAACTTGCTCGCTGCGCTCAACTCCGTTCCTTTGGCCGGCTCCGGATAGCGGCTGTAGAAGAAGCCGTTCTTGTACCAGGACGCACCGCTGAACTTGCACCATTTCAGCAGGTCGGGGGTCTGCTGCAACGTGGAGAGGTCGTACACCGTGATGTCCTGCCAATCGCTGCCGGCCTTGCTCACGCCCACGGCCATGTACCGGTCGTCCTTGCTCGTGCCCAAGGGGCTGAACGTGGTGGTGCCGGCGGGGTCGATCGCGTTCGGATCGATGAAAACGCGGTCCTCGCCGTCCAGGCCTTTGCGCACGTTGATAACGAACTGGTTCTGTAGGCCGCTGTTCTTCCAGAGGAAATACAGTTCACCCACGCGCATAGGGCCACCGAGTTTGGGGAAGTTGTACAGTTCCTCGTACCGCGTCGCGATCGCATCGCGGAAGGGGATCTTCTCCAAATAGGCGTTCGTTACCGTGTTCTGCTCATCCACCCAGGTCTTGGTCGCCGCACTGGTGTCATTCTCGAGCCAGCGATAGGGGTCGGCCACGAAGGCTCCGTGCAACGTGTCGCCAGCGAGGCTGTCCTTGTGTACGGTCGGGTAGGAAAGACGCTCCACAGGAGGCTTTTCGGCGACTTGATCGGTGCCACCGCAGGCGGCAAGTAAGCAAAGTGCAGGCAGTAGGGTGGGTTTCATGTATGCGCGTAAGGGGTGCGCGAAACTACCCGGTGCGGGGATCGGCCAGGGATCCCACGAGGGACGGACCGTTGCTCCGGGGCCGGTCGAGGGTGGCTCAGGCCACCTTGCGCTGGTGGAGCCGATGGCTCATCAGCTCGTAGCGCGTACCCGGGCCGTCCAGCAGGCGAATGTCCGCGTCCAGCTGACTGGCGAGCGTGTGGATCAGCTCCATCCCCAGGCTGTTGGGACGGTGGAAGCCATCGCGGCTGCGCATGCCCACGCCGTCATCACCGATCATCAAGTGAAGGCCTTCGCTCTCCGAGCCCGTCAGATGGACGGTGATCGTGCCGGTCTCCCGATCGGCGAAAGCATACTTGAAACTGTTGCTGATGATCTCGTTGATCAGCAGGCCCAAGGGGATCAACGTATCCACGCTCAGCGTCTTTACCTGGATGTCGATATCCATGGTCAGCCGCTTGCGGATGTTGTACGCGTTCACCAGGTCGCGCACCAGGCTGTCCAGGTAAGTGCTTACCGGGATGTTCGCCAGATCCTTGCTCAGGTAGGTCTGCTCGTGTACCAGGGCCATCGCCCCAACACGGTTGATGCACTCGTTGAAGAGCTCTCGCGTGCGCGCGTCGGACACCTGGTCCTGCTGGAACCGGATCAGGCTCCGCACGATCTGCAGGTTGTTCTTCACGCGGTGGTGGATCTCCTTGATCATCACTTCCTTCTCCTCCTTGCTGAGCATCGTCTCGCGCAGTTCGTGGTTGATGGCTTCCAGGTCATTCTTTGCCGCGCCGAGCTGTTCGGAGCGCGATCGGCTCTCCACGAGCAGGCGACGGGTCATGCCGACGAGAAGTGCGAAGACCACCGCGAACATGCAGGCCAGCACCAGGATCATCTGCGCCTCGTCCCAGCGATGACTGAGCGTGGCGGTCTGCTGTCCCAGTCCTTGCTCATGCACGCTGCGGGCCACTCGGTCCACCTGCTTTTGGGCGCGCTGAAGCATGATCTGGAAGACCGCCTCGGGCATACGTTGCTGGGCGAACCCGCCCTCGCAATGCAGTACCTCGTGGTGAAGCGAATCGCACGCGTTCAGTTGCCTGTTGAGCAGAGCGGGCAGCTCCGCCATGCCGGGCTCCGTGCCGTGGCGTTCGGACACCCCGATCAGGTACTCGCGGATCGTGGCCAATTCATGTGGCCATTTGCTCTGGCCGGTGTTCACGTCCACCCGGTGCGTTAGCCCCAGTTGGTTCAGCGCGCTGTTCATGCGCCCCAAACGATCGAGGAGGTCCACCTGCTGGCCGATGCGGTCCTGCACCACATGCGTGCGGGACATCAGGGTGATGTCCCAACCGATGAAGAGGACCGCGAGTGTGACGGCGATGACCGGCCAGATGCGCCAGTTGGATGTGTTCAACAGCATGAGCGGACCTTACAACGCAGTCCGTCAGCGAGGGTTTCTCTGCACCTCAATGGGTCACTGCCCTCCGAGCGACCGCAGGCGCGCGGCGAAACGCCTCGATGTTTCGCCAAGCCGGTTGGCTGCCGCGTTGCGCACATCCGTGTGCATGCGCCGTGAAGGCCCTATGCCAACCCCCTCATAATGGAACTCTGGGGCCACTCCCTCCATGATCACACCCATATGGATGCCGCCTCCCTTGGCCGTGCGATTCCCTGCATGGCGCAGGTTGTGCACACGGAGATGGCATTGACCGTTCTTCGCCTGGATCGTTACCTGATAGGTCACGGTGCCCATGGTCTCCTCACGGCCCATGAGCATCGTGCTCCGGTAGTTCATGCGCGCGGTTCCCTCCATCAGGCCGTTATCGGCGTCCACGAGCGTCAATTGGGACGCTGGCTCCTGTCCGAAGCTCGCAGCCCAGGCATCCTGTGCGGCCACGATGATCTGCGCCTTGCTCATGGGAAGACCAACATCCTCACTTATCATGAACTGGCCCGTAGCGGCTGCCGCAGTGCCCTGTGCCCGGGTGGAGACGACCAGGATCAGGAGAATGTACGCGAGAAGGGACCGCACGGGGTGAAAGTTAGGAGGCTGGCCGGGCCCGGATGGGGGCTACGACGAGGAACGGCGTGCGCCGTGTCGATCCACCGGTATTTTCGCGCCCTCGCCATCGAAGCTCCATCCGATGGCCCTTATCCAACCCCTATGCCATGAGCATGCATGCCAACCGCGCCCTGAAGCTGGGCGTTTTTTATGACGGTTCCTATTTCAGCCACGTCAGCAACTATTACAATTATGTACACCCTCAGCGCCGTCGATTGCACATCGGGGGGCTGCACGACTTCATCAAGCATACCGTGGCGATGAAGGAGGGGGTGACAGCGAATCTGTGCCACATCATCGACGCGCACTTCTTCCGGGGCCGTTTCAGCGCCAAGGATGCGAACGAGAAGACGAACCAGCTCTACTACGACCGTGTGTTCGATGATGTGCTCATGTACAACGGTGTGCAGACGCACTATCTGCCGGTGAAGGACCTCATGGGTCGCAAGCGCGAAAAGGGCATCGATGTGCTCATGGCGCTGGAGACCTACGAGTTGTGCATGCTCAAGCGCTACGATGTGGTCGCACTCATCGCCAGTGATGGTGATCATGTGCCCTTGGTGCGGAAACTGCACGCATTGGGCTGCAAGACCATGCTGCTGGCCTGGGACTTCGAGTACACGGACGAGCTTTCCGGGGAGCACCAGACCACACGCACGAGCACGGACCTGTGGAACAATGTGTCCTATCCACTGGAGATGAGCGATCTGGTGGAAGAGGGCCTGCAGTCGAACGATGAGGTCGTCACCGATCTGTTCGTTTCAAAAGAGGTCCTGTTGCCCCGGGATCCGGCGACCGATCCGGACAGGCCGCTCATCAGTATGAGCAGCTACGAGGACAGTGAGCGCCATACCAGCAGCATCATGAGCCTGCACAAGGGCTATGGCTTCATCCGGTTCCCCGAGAACAACCTGTTCTTCCTGCACGACGACCTGATCGATGTGGACTTCAACACGCTCGCCATCGACGATATGATGGAGTTCAGTGTCGCGGTGAACAGCAAAGGACAGCGCGTGGCGAAGCGCATCAGAAGGGCTGGTGAGCATGCACCGCAGGAAGCCGTGAGCTGATCTCAGATCGCTGCTGGAAGCGTCAGTTGAAAGGTGGCACCCTTGCCAAGGCCTTCGCTGCCTGCTGTCAAAGTACCTCCTTGGGCCTCCGCCCACTGACCGGCACGTCCCAATGTACCCCGGGACTGCGGCTCTCCGGCTGTGCTGCGCGACGAAAGGATGATGTAGCGTCTGAAAACCTGCTTGAGATCCTCTTGCGAGAGCCCGCAACCCTCGTCCGTAACGCGCACCTGGCAGAAGCCGTTCGTCACCGTCACGTCGATCGTGATCGATGATCCGTGTGGGGAGAACTTGCTGGCATTGCTCACCAAGGCTTGCAGGATCTGCGATGTCCAGCGCGCGTCACCCATGGCGTGCACGAGTTCCGGGCCGCGCACGCTCACGGATTGCCCTTTCTTCCGCAGCCGGAAATCCTCGTTCCTCAGCGCCTCTTTCAAGCTCGTGGTGAGTTCGAACCGGACTCGTTCCGCGGTAACCCCGCGTTGGACGTGCAGGTCGTCCAGAAGATCCTCCAATTCCCGTTGGGCGTTGAAGTAGCCGCGTTCCGCGAAAGTGAGCAGGTCATTCTGCTCCATGCCTTCCGGAGGGCCTTCACGCAACAGGCGGAAGGCTTCCCAAAGTCCGCCGATGCGGTTCTTGATGTCGTGCGCGAAGGTGTGCAGGCGCTCGGCCTGACCACCGTCTGCAGGGGTCAGAAGATGCTCAGGCATCCGTATGTATCGCGGCGTTCAGCAGCCCGGTCAAGCTGTCCGGGTCGATGGGCTTGAGCAGATAGTGGCAGCCCTTCAGCCCACGGATCCCTTCCACCACTTCGGCCTTATTGCTGGCCGTGAGGAAAATGACCGGGATCGGATCGGTCTCATGGATGTTCTGCACCAGCTCCAGGCCGTTCTGGTCGCCTTTGATGTACACGTCCATGATGATGACGTCCGGACGTTCCCGTTCCAGAAGCGCCTTGGCCTCGTCGCTGCTGCGGGCTGTACCGATCACGTCCATGCCCAGCTGCTCCAGCTGGAGCCGATAGCCGAAGGAGATGATCGTTTCGTCTTCTATGATGAGTACCTTTTTCATGGCAGGAGAGGTGCCTTCGTGATCATGCCCGCTTCCGGGCGAACGCGTCGGTGAGCCGTTCGAATTGTTCCAGATCGAATGATTTCTCGACGTAGTCGTCGACGCTCCTGAACCGGCGCGCCGCTTCGATATCCGTGGGGCGGTTGCTGCTGCTGCACATCACCACCAGGCTGCGCTCGTCGGGCAGCAGGCCCTCGGCTTCCAGGATGCGCAACAGGTCGAATCCGGTGGTGCCGGGCATGTTGATGTCCACGAGGATGAGATCCGGGGGCCCCTGGCTCGACCGGATGTGCCGCAAAGCGTCCTCGGCCGAATGGAACGCGTCCAGGCGGCCTTGGAACCCCGCTTTCTTCAGGGTCACTTTGGTGATGAAATGGTGGTCGTCCTCGTCGTCCACCAACATGATGTGTTCGATCATTCTGCGCATATCCTTCCCTTTTCCGGACCGGCGTTTGAACGGCCCGTGAACGCGGAAGGTTCCTGTAGAGGCGATCAGTGCAGCTCGAGGTCCAGCCTGACGATGCTCTCCGGCGTGCCGAGCACGTACAGAAGGTCGTCCTGCCGAATGCGTTCCGTTCCGTCGGGCCGGGTGATCAGGGCCTCTTTGCGCCGGATGGCCAGCAAGGTGATCCCGAACCGGCCGTACAGGTCCACTTGGGTGAGGGAGCGGCCGGCGATGCGGGATCGCCCGAGGTCCACGGGTACGGTGGCGATCTCCAATTCCTCGCGTCCGCTGCTCTCTCCGGAGATGTCTCCCGTGGTCCGGCGCACCGGCGCGCCGCGCAACATGCCGTAATGGTCGCCGCGGATGTGCGACACGAGCTCCTGGATGCTGCGCTCGGGTACCAGGTATTTCCGCAGCACACGGTAGAAGATCTCGATGCTGGTCTCGAATTCTTCCGGGATCACTTCGTTCGCCCCCGCCTTCAGGTTCGCTTCGATCTCGCGCACATATCTCGTCCGTACGATGATGTAGGCGCTCGTGTGGGCCCGCACGCTCGCGGTGATCCGCCGGGTGATATCCGCATCCGCGATGGCGATCACCACCACCCGCGCCTGTTCCACATGGGCCTTCTCAAGAACGTGATCGTTGCTGCCATCGCCTACGACGACGTGCAACCCTTGCCCCCGTGCTTTCTCCGCCAGATCGGCGTCCTCCTCGATCACGGCACAGCGGATCCTCGCGCTTTGTGCAGCCAGGGCCACGTTCTGGCCGTTGAGACCGTAGCCGACGATCACCACATGGTCTTTCAGTACACGGCCATCGGTCTTCTCCACATCCTTGCGGACGCGCATGATGCCGTCCATCCGGTGCATCACTGAAGCCGGCAGGAACACGCCGAACACCCTGCGCACCAGTTCGTCGATCGAGCGCATAGCGAAAGGCGTTGCGCCCATGCTCAAGATGGACACCGCGAGGAAGATCTGGTGATGGTCACGCGACAGAAGGCCGGTGCTCAGTCCGGTGATCGCCAGAACGAAGGCGAATTCCCCCACCTGGAACAGCGCGATCCCGCATCGCAGGGCGGTCGCCACCGGATGCCGGAGTACCCAGACGGCGAAGAATGCCGCAACGGTTTTCACGAGGACCACGAGCAGGGCCAGCCCGAATACCGTGAGGGGTTTGGAGGCGAACAATCCTGGGTCCACGAGCATGCCGATGCTCACGAAGAAGAAGCTCATGAAGAGCTCATGGAACGGCTGCACGATGCCTGTGGCATGATAGGCCTGGTCGGTCTCGCTGATGATCAGCCCCGCGAAGAAGGCGCCCAAGGCGAGGGACAGCCCCATGGCGCTCGTTGCCCACGCTGCGCTGAAGCAGAGCACGACGATGGTGATGATGAAGAGCTCCTTGTTGCGGCCCTTGCTGACCACGCGCAGCAAACGGGGCACCCCGAAGCGGCCACCGACGTAGACGGCCACGATGAGCAGGACCATCTTCACCAGCAACATGAACAGGTCGTGGCCGATGTCGCTGCTCTGGCCCGCCAGCATCGGTGTAACGAGCATCATCGGTACGACGATGATGTCCTGGAAGATCAGGATGGCGGCTGTGATCCGTCCGTAAGGTGTATCCGTGCGGCCCTGTTCCTGCAGGATGCGGAGCACGATGGCCGTGCTGCTCAGGGTGACCAGGAAGCCGATGAACACGGCGGCGGGAATGGGCAGCCCGAGCAACCGACCGATGCCGGCCACCAGTGCCGTGGTGAGCAGCGCCTGCAACGAACCACCGATGAATACCGTGGCACCGATGGAAGCCAGCTTCTTCAGGCTGAACTCCATGCCGATCACGAACAGTAGGAAGATCACACCCAACTCCGCAAGCGTCTCCACCGTCTCCACCTTTTCCACCCAACCGAGTGCATGAGGGCCCGCCAGCATGCCTGCGATGATGAAGCCGAGCACGTTCGGCAATTTGAGCCTCCGGAACAGCAGGATGATCCCGATGGCCAGGGCCAGCACCACGATCAGTTCGCCGTGAAATGCTTCGTGCATCCGCTATTTCTTGAAAACGAGCCACACGGCCGCCACCAGGAACAAACCGGCCAGCGCATGATTCCAGCGGAACGACTCCTGTTTGAAGGCCAGCAGAGCGAAAACCACGAAGACCACGAGCGTGATCACCTCCTGGATCACCTTCAGCTGCACCAGTGAGTAAGGACCGCCATGATCAACGTGGCCGAGACGGTTCGCAGGTACCTGCAGGCAATACTCGAAGAACGCGATCCCCCAACTCACCAGCACGATACCGACGAGGCCGAGCTTGGCCAGTGAGGGGTGGTCCTTGAAGCGCAGATGGCCGTACCACGCCAGCGTCATGAAAACGTTGCTCAGGACGAGCAGCACGATGGTCCAGATCCCGCGCATGGTGTACGTCCGGTCCTGTCGGCGCGCTCAGGCACAGGTCCAGGTCGGTGCCGCGAAGTTCCCCGGGGAGCGTGGCCGGCGGGTCGGGACCGGTCGCTGAAGGCTAACCGTTCCCTGTTGATCCGTTCAGCACACCGGCTAAGGGGCCGTTCTTTTGCCGCAGGATCAATGGGGCAACACCTAGTTTCACGCCGATGAAGCTTGAACACCGTCGGCAGCCGCTGGCGTCGAAAAGGACCTATTGGCTGCGCCAGGTGAAGTTCGTTTTCGCCGCCATGGTGATCGTGGGCGTGAGCCTCTTCATCGGGACGGTAGGCTACATGTGTTTCGCTGACTATGTGCTGGTGGATGCCTTCCTTAATGCGAGCATGATCCTCGGTGGCATGGGACCCATCGGACCCCTGCCGTGCGACAGCGCGAAGTGGTTCGCCTCGTTCTACGCGCTGTACAGCGGCATCGCTCTGCTTACGACGGTGGCGGTGATCCTTACGCCGTTGGTCCATCGGGTGCTGCATCGGCTGCACCTGGATGAAGCGGATGCCTGAAGCGCATCACGATGCCCCCAACTTCGTCCGCACCACATACTGCGGCTTGCCCTTCTGCATCATGAACAAACGGCCGAGGTATTCGCCGATCAGGCCCAGCATGAGCAATTGGATGCCGCCGAAGACGAGGATGCCCGCCGAGATGGATGCCCAGCCGGGTGGGTTGCCATGGGCTACGCTTTCATATACCACGTACATCGCGAGCAGGAATCCAGCAACGCTGAAAAGGAAACCGATCGCGCTCGCTACACGCAAGGGCATCACCGAGAAGTTCACGAACATGAACAACCAGAGCCGGATGAGCTTTCGCAATGTGTAGCTGCTGCGGCCTTCTTTCCGAGGCGCGTGGAGCACCTGCAAGGTGCCGATGCGCTGGGTGTGCTCCAGGATGATCCCGTCGATGTAAGGGTAGGGACCGGTGTATCGCAGGATCTCGTCGCACAGGAAGCGGTTGATGCATCGGAAGCTCGACAGGTACAGCCCCTTGGGCTTGTCCAGCAGGAAGTTCGCGACCCGGTCGTTGAAACGGCTGCCCAAGTTGCGGAAGAAGTTATGCTGCTTGCGGGCGTACTTCGTGTAGATGACGTCCAGTTCCGCGTGCGCACGCGCATATTCGAGGAGCTTCACGACCTCGCTCGGCGGGTTCTGGAAGTCATCATCGATGTTGATGATGTATTTCCCGCGGCTCGCTGCATAACCGGCCATCACCGCGTTATGCTCACCGAAATTGCGGGCAAGGTCCACCGCTACCAAAGGCATCGGTTGCTCCTTGACCAGTCGCTGGATGACCTCCCAGCTATTGTCCGGGCTGCAATCGTTCACCAGGACCAGTTCGATGCCGCCCTCTACCTGGAGCTTCGCGAGTTCGCGCACCAGCCGTTCGATGCTGCTCGCACCATTGTATACTGGGATGACGATCGAAAGCGTGGTCACGCGATGGGGCGTTGGGCAACGAGCAGTACAGAGCCGCCGTAGGGCAAGGGTACTCCTCGGCGGATCAACAGCCGTTCAGCGCCCAGGCAGGTTTTGAACGCGTTGTTCACCAACGGATGGAAAGGCCGTACGTCGCTGGCGCCGGTGGAGCGGGCCAGTTTGCGCTGCAACACCATCAGCGGGAACAGGATCGTATTCCAATAGGAGCTGAACACGATGCGGAATCCCGCTTGCTCGAACAGGCGCTTCGCGCCCGAACGCGTGTAACGATGTGATTGGCCGACAGCCCTGTCATGGTAGGAGAGCATCCATTGATAGGCCGCCAGGTTGATGATGGCATGTCCCCCCGGTTTCAGCACACGCAGGAAACCGCGCACGGCTGCATCCGCGTCCAACTCATAGCCGAGCACATCCAAACTGATCAGCGCATCGAACGATCGGTCCGGAAAGGGGAGGGTGTCCACTGAGCCCTGCACGATGGTGGCTCCTGACTTGGCCCGCGCCGCGATACAGGCCTGTTCGGAAATGTCCAGCCCATGCAGATGCGCTGAGGGGTATGTATCCCGGATCATCTGGAGCATGCCCCCTGTACCGCAACCCGCATCGAACAGGTCGGTGAACCCCGGAGCATACTTCTCGAGCGCCTGCAGGATGTTGGTGTGAAGCCCGTGGTACCACCACATGGTCTTTTCCACCTCCTCCATGAGCGTGTACTCCACGCTTTCCATGCCGGCCTTCATGCGCCCACGCCCTTGTATGCTTCGTATGCCCTCCGATCGCGCAGGTAATCCTCTTCCGTATAGGGTTGATCACAGAACACGGCGATCACTGTATCCGGCCCGTCGAAGGTCAGATGGTTCCAAAGCCCCGGAGGTATGGAGAGCCCTTGATCCGCACTGGCGAGTTCCACGGTGATCGTGTCGCGCCCATCATCCACCCGCACGGACACGCGCCCGCGGAGACAGACCACCACCTGGGTGCAATCGCGGTGCGCATGGTTCCCGCGCACGCCGCCAGCGGGCACGTCCGTCACTGTGAAAACGCGCCGTACGGGAATGCCCAGACCCTGCGGACCGATATCGGGTATCACGGTCAGCAAGCCATCCTCCCGTTTGTGCTGGCTCAACCGTATCAATTGAAGCGAAGCGATGGTCGTATGGTTCATCGCCATGCGTTGAAAAAGCCCCGTACGGCCAGGCAGACCCGCTCGTGGTCCGGATCCGACAGCTCGGGATACAACGGCAAGGAAAGTACCGTGTCGGCGAGCCGCTCAGTGACCGCCATGGGACCTTTGCGTATCCACGGACCGTAGGCCGGTTGTTGATGCACACCGAACGGATAGTGGATGCCCGCGATGATCCCGCGCTCAGCCAGGTGTCCCCGGAGCGCTTCCCGCTGCGCAAGGTCCACCAGTTCGATCACATAGAGATGGTATGCATGCGCACATCCTTTCCGCGTTGTCGGAAGCGTGAGATCCAGGTCATTGAGCCGGGCCATGTACGCATCGGCGAGTGCGCGACGACGTGCGGTCTGAGCGTCCAGGTGCCGAAGTTTCACGGAGAGTATGGCGGCTTGGAGCGGATCTAGTCGGCTGTTCCAGCCTTGTAAAAGGCTGTACTGAGGCCGTTCCCAGCCGTACTGCCGGAGCAACCGCAGCTTGCTCGCGATGGCAGCATCGCTGGTGAGCACCATGCCCGCATCTCCGATCGCGCCCAGATTCTTGGTAGGGTAGAAGCTGAAGGTGGAAACCTGCCCCACAGCACCGACCTTCTGGCCCTGCCATTCGGCCGCATGCGCTTGAGCGCAATCCTCCACGAGATAGAGCCCGTGCCGGGTGCAAATATCCCCGAGCACTTCCAGATCGGCCGGATGACCGTAGAGGTGCACGGCGATGAGCGCTTTTGTTCGCGGTGATATGAGTGCTTCAGCGGCCGATGGGTCGATCGTACGCGTGAGCGGGTCGACATCGGCAAGGATCGGCACCGCACCCGCCATGCGGATGGCCGCGACCGTGGCCACGGCCGTATGTGACACGGTGATCACCTC
>CAZYPC010000043.1:2645-9560 GCA_964649165.1 uncultured Chryseobacterium sp. | reverse complement strand
CCATGCGGATGGCCGCGACCGTGGCCACGGCCGTATGTGACACGGTGATCACCTCGTCACCTTCCCCGATACCAAGCGCTCGTAAGGCCAGGTGTATGGCATCCGTTCCATTGTTCACCCCGACACCATGTGAAGCGCCGATGTAGCGCGCGAATGCTGCTTCGAAGTCCGTAACCGCCCCACCCAGGATGTATCCCGGCCCGTTCAGTACGCCACGGATCGCCTCATCGATCTCGTCCTTCAAAGCCAGATAGCCCGCTCGCGGATCGGAGGTGTGGACCGGCGTTCCCTTCATGGTCGCTGAATGCATGCGCAAGAGGAGCGAAAAGTAGAGGCCCCGGCAAGGCCCGAAAGATCCCGGCCGGACTGAAGATGAACGCACATCTGTTGGTGGTCTGAAAGCTGATGTCCTGGACCGTTCAACAGACCGGGGTGAACAGTGGCCGCCGTCACCCGATCGGCGCCGTCCAACGGCCGCTAACCTTGTGCGTTCCCGCATCGCACCCTCCGCATGACCAGCTCGACCGGTAAGACCTTCATCGAGCGCCAATGGGCGCTGCTCATTCTCATCGCGCTGGTCTTCCGTGCGCTGTATGTGTTCTATCACATCCGGGAGAGTGTGCCGGACACGCGCATCGGCACATTCGCCATCTACACGGGTGACACTGAATCGTACCTGCTGCCCATTGAGAACTACATCGATCATGGTGAATACAAACCGGACTATCGCCTGCCGGGTGTCGGGATACCGTACTGGGTCTTCCGCTTCGTTCTTGCACCGGAAGGTGCGCGCGATGCATTGGTCATCTTCCAATGGCTGCTTTCAGGTATCAGTGTTTATCTGCTGGCGCTGATCACCCTGAGATGGACGGGATCAACGCGGGCTTCGATGATCGTCTACGTGTTGTTCCTGCTCAGTGCCTATTCAAGCTGGTTCGACCCCGCGATCTCATCGGACAGCCTGTCCGTTACTGTGCTCATCCTTCAGGTCCATGTGTTCCAACTGGCGATGGAACGGCAGCGGGTGGGGCTCGTCGTGCTGGCGGGACTATTGCTGACCTGGTTGGTGTTCCTCCGGCCGGTGAGTGCGGCGCTTGTTCCAGTGGCCGCTTTCCTGGTCTGGCGCAAATGGAAAGGGGATCGCGCGCTGCGTGCAGCGATCCTCTTCCTGGTACCGTTCGCTGTGATCGACGGCGCTTGGGCCGTCCGTAACCTCCGTGTGAACGGTCAGTTGAATCCGCTCACCAACGAAGGTGTCATGCCTGTTTACGTGACGGATGGGCGTTGGTGGGAGGTCATGAAGTTCATGCAGTGCTATGGTGGCGACTACATCTGGTGGAATCCCGGGACCACGATGCGCTGGTTCGGCGTTTGGAAGGGTGGTGGTGCGCTTGACGACGAAGGCCGGAAGGCTGAACCGCCTCCTTCATACGCTTACGTGCCGGCCTACAACAAGGACAGCCTGCAACGCGTAGCGAACGATGTGCGGCTGCTTGCCACGGGTACGCTCTCCCATGCGGATTCCGTCACGACGGCGGCGAGCATCGCTTCCCGGTTGCAGCGGTACTCAGAGGCGTACAAGAAAGGGGCGCCGTTCAACTACCACGTCATGAGCCGGCTGCGCATGTTGAAGAATGAGGTCGGTCAGAACGGGACCGAATCACTGCTTCTCCGCCCGTTCGGTGCGTTGCCCGCGTGGGAAAAGGGTTGGAAGCTGCTACAGGTCGCCCTCTTCCTCTTCAGCTTGGTGATCGGGGGGCTGGCCATGTTGCTGATGCGTTGGGTGCCGGGTGCTGAGGGAACGACCTTCCGTTCGTGGGTGCCCTGGTTCACGCTTTTCACGATCCTCATCTATCCCTTCGGCTTCCGCATGTGCGAGTGGCGCTATCTGGTGATGGTCTTCCCACTCCTTTTGATGATGGCCGTGATCGTGAGTGAGGGGCTTTGGGTGCGCTTCGTTCCCTCGGCCAGGAAAGGTGTTTGATCAACGCGCCTTTTAGTGCCAAGGCTCGGCTCGCAGGAACACGGTGTCCCTCCACGAACCCGGCTCGAACTCCCTGTCCACCGGCACGAAGCCCTCCTTCGAGATGTGCAACTGGACCGGAGGGCACTTCAAGCCTCCTGAGATATCAGTGAACTCGAACCGTCCGGTATCGTTCGTCAGATCATATTCGCCCTCGTATTCCCCGTCGCCGTGACGTTCGCGCACCCGGGCACCTTCAATGGGTTTGCCTGTCTCCGCGTCGAGCACCAGCGCCCCCACGGTGCGATAGCAATCGCAAGCGCATATCGAGCACAGGCATCCTGCCACAAGGAAACGCCACATCATCTGATCCGTTACAGGCACTTGAACTGATCGAACGGCTCCAGGCAGTCGTTGCACTTCCAGAGCGCCTTGCAGGCCGTGCTGCCGAAGGCCGAGACCATCACCGTGTTCTTCGAGCCGCACTGTGGGCATTGCACGATGGGTGCTTCACCTTTCAGCGCGCGGATGTCCGCGGTTCTCTCCGGTGGTGCGATGCCATAGGCCGCCAGCTTCCGCTTGCCCTCGTCGCTGATCCAGTCCGTTGTCCAAGCAGGGGCGAGCACCTGTCTTACCTCAACGCTCGCGATCCCTGCCGCGTGCAGTTCTTTCTCGATGTCCTGTCGCATCACATCCATCGCCGGGCAGCCGGTGTAGGTAGGCGTGATGGTCACGATGACCTTTTCGCCCTGCACCTCCACCTGGCGCAAGACACCCAGTTCGTGCACACTGATCACCGGGATCTCCGGATCGGTCACGCGGTCCAGGATCCGCAGCACATTCTCGCGCGTATGGACCGTAGCGATCATGGTCACCAGGTCGCCCCCGGATGGGCCCGATGCAAGCTCTGCATCTCCGCCAGTAGGAAGCCCATGTGTTCGCTGTGTTTGCCCTGTCGGCCACCTGACATCATGAAGCCGTCAGCCGGGCGCCTCAAGGTCGCTTCGGTCAATACCGCATCCACCTTCGCATCGAAGGCCGCCTTGATCGGGGCCATGTCCGGCACTATTCCAGCCGTTGCGAGAACAGCGTCCGCCTCATCCGTTGTGAAAAGCTCGCCAGTGTAGGTCCAGAGGTCATCCAACGCCGTTTGTGCCCGCCGGTGACTTTCCTCGGTGCCATCACCAAAGCGGATCATCCAATCGGCGCTGGTCTTCAGTTGATAGTTGATCTCCTTCACCGCCTTGGCGGCGATGGCGGCCAGTTGCGCATCCTTGCTGTTCTTCAGCGCTTGCTGCAAGGGCAGGTGCATGGCATCGAACAGGAAGCTGCGCGCGATGGTGTGTGCGTAGTCGCCGTTGGGCTGTTCCACCAGCTTCACGTTGGTGAACTGCCGGTCTGTGCGCAGGTAGGCGAGATCATCCTCAGTGCGGCTCTTTCCTTCAACCTGTCCCGCATACTGCAGGTAGTTGCGCGCCTGGCCGATGTGGTCCAACGCCCGGTTGGTAAGGGCTATGTCCTCTTCCAGTTGTGGTCCGTGCCCGCACCACTCGCTCAAACGATGGCTCAAGATGAGGTTGTCATCCCCTCGGCGCAGGCAGTACACGAAGAGGGCTTCTTGTTGGTTCATGGGGCCCGGTTGTCGGTTTGTTGTTGCCGGTTGTCAGTTGTTGGTTGTCAGGCTGCCGAGGCGGGGCGCATATCACGGATGTCAGCCTCGCGAGCTCATTCCATCACGCCGGACAACCAACAACCGACCACCGACAACCGCATTTCAGATGTACTTCGCGCCTTCCGGCATGATGTAGAAGGTCGGGTGCCGGTAGGTCTTGTCGTCGGCCGGGTCGAAGAGCATCGCGGCATCGTCCGGTTGGCTCGCGCTGATGGCTGCTGCGGGTACCACCCAGATGCTTTGGCCCTCCTGGCGCCGGGTATACACATCACGCGCGTTCTCGATGGCCATCTGCGCATCGGCGGCGTGCAAGCTGCCCACGTGCTTGTGGTCCAGCCCGCGCTTGCTCTGGATGAAGACCTCCCACAGAGGCCAGTTGTTCGGGTTCTCGCTCATTGCTGGTTGTCGGTTGTCAGTTGTCGATCGTCAGGCTGCCTGAAACCCGGCACCTGACAACCGGCAACGTCACGCTGCTCTTTTCTTCGCCTTCTTAGCGGCAAACGCCATCGCGGCTTCGCGCACCCAGGCCCCTTCAGCGTGGGCTTTATTGCGCGCCATAAGGCGCTCTTTGTTGCATGGTCCGTTGCCGGCCACCACATTATTGAACTCCGTCCAGTCGATCTCGCCCGAATCGTAGTGCATGGTGGACTCGTTCCACTTCAGCTTCGGATCCGGGATGGTGAGGCCGATCACTTCCGCCTGCTGTACGGTCCGATCGATGAAGATCTGGCGCAGTTCATCGTTGCTCTGGCGCTTGATCTTCCACTTCATGCTTTCGGCACTGTGCGGGCTGTTCGCATCGCTTGGGCCGAACATCATCAAGCTGGGCCACCACCAACGGTTCAGCGCGTCCTGTGCCATTTCGCGCTGCTCTGCGGTACCCTTGGCCAGCACGCTCATGATCTCGTAGCCCTGGCGCTGGTGGAAGCTCTCCTCCTTGCAGATGCGCACCATCGCCCGTGCATAGGGTCCGTAGCTCGTGCGGCAGAGCATCACCTGGTTCATGATGGCGGCGCCGTCCACCAACCAGCCCACGGCTCCGATGTCGGCCCAGGTGAGCGTGGGGTAGTTGAAGATACTGCTGTACTTGGCCTTGCCGCTGAGCAACGCGTCGATGGTCTCCTCGCGCGAGGTGCCCAGCGTTTCACATGCGCTGTAGAGATACAAGCCGTGGCCTGCCTCGTCCTGGACCTTGGCCAGCAGGATGGCCTTGCGTCGCAGGTTCGGCGCGCGTGTTATCCAGTTGCCCTCAGGCAACATGCCCACCACTTCACTGTGCGCATGCTGACTGATCTGGCGGACCAGCGTCTTGCGGTATTTCTCGGGCATCCAGTCCTTCGGTTCGATCTTCAGTTCGGCGTCGACCTTGGCCTGGAACTGTTCCTCCAGTTTCGTGCTGTCCATGCGGTTGCGGGCTAGTCGTGGCGAAAATAGGGGAGGATACTCCGCCCGGAACCGACGATCGTCAGGTGGTCGATCATCCATGGGCTGGCCTTCCCTTGGCAGACCGCAATCGATACCCAGCTATTTTCGCCGACCCTCGATGAACCCACCTCCCGCCCGCATGGCCCGCTTCCATTCCCTACAGGTCGCTGACGTGAAACTGGAGACGGCGGACGCCATCGTGGTCAGCTTCAACGTACCGCCCGAATTGCGCTCGGAATTCGCCTTCATTCAAGGCCAATACCTCACGCTCAAGCTCTTTGTGAACAACGAGGAATTGCGCCGGAGCTACAGCATCTGCAGCAGCCCGCTGGACCAGGATGTCATCCGCATCGCCGTGAAGAAGGTGCAGGGCGGCCGCGCCTCCACCCAGTTGGTGGACAAGCTCAAACCGGGCATGACGCTGGAGGTGATGACTCCGATGGGCAGTTTCCATACGGCCATGGACCCGGCGAATACCAAGCACTATGTGGCCTTCGCCGCAGGAAGCGGCATCACGCCGATCCTGAGCATTCTCAAGACCGTGCTCCGCACCGAGCCGAAGAGCCGCTTCACCCTCTTCTATGGCAACTCGGATGTGGACCGCATCATCTTCCGGGAACGGTTGGTTGAACTGAAGGCCCATTATCCCGACCGACTGGACGTTCACCACATCCTCACAAAGGGTGTGGACGAGGACAAGTTGTTCAATGGACGCATCACCACCGACAAGGCGAAGGAACTCATCGGCCGCTTCCTCACCGATGCCTTGCACAAGGAATTCTTCATCTGTGGTCCGGAACAGATGATGGTGAACGTGAGCGAGGCCTTGGAAAAGACCGGTGTGCCCAAGAAGCAGATCCACATCGAGCTCTTCAATACGCCCGTGAGCACGGACGGCAAGAAGGAAACGGCCCACGCCACCTCGCCCAGCGCTCTGGGCCGATCGTCAGTGAAGGTGGTGCTGGATGGCCGGGAGCACGAGATCGAAATGGACCCCAAGGGCGACGCCGTGTTGGATGCCGCGATAGATGCCGGGTTGGACGTGCCCTATGCCTGCAAGGGAGCCGTTTGCTGCACTTGCAAAGCCCGTGTGCTCGAAGGTCAGGTGGAGATGGCCATGAACTACGCCCTCACCGATGAGGAGGTGGCCGACGGCTACGTGCTCACCTGCCAGACCCATCCGCGCAGCGCGCGCGTGGTGATCGACTACGACCAGCATTGAAATGCAGAACGGACATCGCAAGGATGTCCGTTCCCGGTGCGGCGTTGCCGCGATGAGGGGTAGAGCGACCTACTTGGTATCCAGTTGGGCTCCCAAGAGGGCCATCTTCAGCTGGATATCGGCCAGGTAGGTGCCGTTATGGGCGAAGGTCTCCTTGGGGCCATCCCATTGGATGATCGCGCTCGGGAAATCCAGATAGAACTGGTCGCCATAGGCGTATTTGTCCGATGCTTCCAGGTTGATGGCGAACGAGGTGGACTTGTATTTCATCTGTTCCTCCGGCAGACGCGTGTCGATCACAACGGTTTTGTCCCGGTAGCCCTCTTTGCTCGCACGCACGGTGTAGTAACAGTCCATGTCGAGGTCGAGCACGAACGAGGACTTCTTCTTTTCCGGGCTCAGCTCGAACGCTTCGCCGTTGTCCTTGAACACCGTGAGCGTGATCATGTCGGTGGGGCCACCGTTCGCTGTCACGTGGCACTCCACGGGCAGATACATCTCCTTGTGCGGCCCGTCCGGCGTGTGCTTGTTCTTGCTTTTGTTCTGCGCGTTCGCATTACCCAAGAGGGACAGCGCGACACAGAGCGGAAGGATTCGAAGGAGCATGATCCGATGGTTCTGCGGTTTTTACGT
>CAZYPC010000043.1:0-2545 GCA_964649165.1 uncultured Chryseobacterium sp. | reverse complement strand
CACAGAGCGGAAGGATTCGAAGGAGCATGATCCGATGGTTCTGCGGTTTTTACGTCGAGGCGTCGTACAGGGTTCTATCAGCTGGCTTTTCGGAGGGATGCGGCACCTCCCTGACCAGGGAAGCGCAGATGCACGGTTGCTCCTTCGCCCTCGCGCGATTCGGCCCAGCAGGCCCCACCGTGTTTCTGCACGATGCGTTGCACGATGGCCAGGCCGATCCCCGTGCCCTCGAACTCGTCGCTCTTGTGCAGGCGTTTGAACACACCGAAGAGCTGCTCGCTTTTCTGCGCGTTGAACCCGATGCCGTTGTCGCTGATGCTGATCACATGATCGTCCTCCTGAACGGAATGGGAGATGCGGATCCTGGCCTGATCACGGGTGCGCGTGAATTTCAGCGCGTTCGAGATCACATTGTTGAGAACGACCTGGAGCATGGCCTTGTCCGCCGGAACGATCGCCAACCCGGCTTCGGGCATGGTTATCTCAACACGTCGATCGCGCAGATCAAGCGCCCCAAGACATTCGATCACGGCTTCGCGCAGGTCGACCTCCGCACGATGGACCTGTTGCGTATCGGTACGCGCGAAACGAAGCAGGTCATCCACCAGAGAGATCAGGCGGGACGTGCTGCGATGGATCCGTTCACTGACGTCCCCGATCTCCCCATCCCCACGTGAAGTAGCCAGTTCGTTCAGATGATCGGTCAGGGACCGCATGCCCTTCAGCGGTGAACGCAGGTCGTGCGCCACGGAGTAGGAGAATGCCCCCAGGTCATCGAGCGCCTCCATCAACTGTTTGGTACGCACGGCCACACGCCGGTCCAGGTCCTGGTTCAACTTCTTCAACCGGGCCTCCTCCTGCTTGCGGTCGGTGATGTCCTTGATGATGGCCTGGAAAAGCGCCTTGCCGTCAGACGTCCGGCCTTGGTACGTGGCGGTCATCAAGCAGTCGAGCGTGGCACCTTGCGGTGTCCGCAACGTGATATCCACGTTTGTGAAGGCCATGCCGTCCTCGTGCCTTCCCATGGCTTCGAGCAGCGCTTGGTGCTCCAGTACGAACGGGGCGATATCCGCTCCGACCAGTTCGGCCCGGTCAACACCCATGAGGCGCTCAGCGGCCGGATTCACGTCCTGCAGCTGGCCCGTCCCATCCACGATCACGATCGGGTCACCGGCCGAATCGAACACCTGCCGGTAGCGTTGGAAGAGCCTTTCGCGTTCGGCGCGGAGGGCGTGCACTTCGTAAGCCTGTTCGATCCGTAGTTTCAGATCGATGGGATCCCAGGGTTTGGTGATGTAGGCGTGGATACCACCCTTGTTCACCGCGTCGATCACCGCTTCGATGTCCGAAAAGCCCGTGAGCATGATGCGGATCGCTCGGGGATGGCTTTCGCGAACCTTGGCCAGGAACTCGGCACCGCTCATGACAGGCATGCGCTGGTCGCTGATCACCACATGCGCCGGGGCGGCTTCCAACAGGGCCAGACCTTCCGCCGCGCTGCTCGCCGTGCGCACATCGAATTCCCGGCGGAAACCGGCCCGAAAGGCCATGAGGTTGCCTTCCTCATCGTCCACATAGAGGACTTTGATGCGTTCGCCGGGGTTGATCATGCGCGCTTGGCCGCAGCCATGGGTTGGGTGTTGGGCAGGATGATGCGGAACATGGAACCTTCATTCTCCACGCTATCCACCTCGATACGGCCGTTGTGCTTTTCGATGATGCTGTGCGCGATGGACAGTCCGAGACCGGTTCCTTCGCCCACGGACTTCGTGGTGAAGAAGGGTTCGAAGACGCGGGCCCTGACCTCGGGCTTCATGCCGATCCCGTTATCCAGAATGGAGATCACCGTGTGGCCTTCGGCCTGCTCGCTGATGACCCTGATCAGCCCGCCGCGATCGCCATGCCGTGCGATCACCGCCTGGGTCGCGTTGTTGAGCATGTTCATGAACACCTGGTTCAACTTGCCGGGGAAACACTCCAATGGTTCCACCGCGTTCAGATCCTGCTCCACCTGTACGCGGTCTTTCAGCTGTGGCCCAAGGATGTTCAAGGTGCTCCGGATGCCATCGTTCACATCCACAGACTTCAGGTCCCCTTCGTCCAAGCGGCTGAACGAACGGAGACCGCGCACGATCTCAGCCGTTCGGTTCGCGCCTTCTTCCATGCTGTGCAGTATGTCGCCCACTTCCTTGATGGTCTCATCCAGCCCGAGCTGTTGCTCCAGTGCCGAGACCTGTTGTGGGGCACCGTGCGCGCGGTATGCGCCCAACACCTCCAGCAGGTCCGCCATGTCCCGTTTCAGCGGCGGGATGTTGCTCCGGATGTAGTTGATCGGGTTGTTGATCTCGTGCGCGATACCGGCGGTAAGCTGACCGAGCGAAGACATCTTCTCCGCCTCCACCAACTGGCTCTGGGCCTGCTTCAACTGATCCAGGCTTTGTTGCAATTGCTCCGTGCGCTCCGTGACCTTCTGCTCCAGGATCACGTTCTGGTCGCGGGTGATGCGGGCGTTCTCTTGGGCGGAAGCCAGTGCCTGGGCCTGGGA
>CAZYPC010000042.1:0-35477 GCA_964649165.1 uncultured Chryseobacterium sp. | reverse complement strand
GATGTCCTCCACATCTCCCCGCTCGAACACCCGCTCGATCACGAAGCTCGCCTTGGCGTCATAGTCCAGCTTGTCGAAGTCCACATCCCAGAAGATGCGGCGGGCGAAGACCGGCTTGGGCTTGTCCGACATGGTGCGAAGCTAAGCCCGTCTTTGTCCATGGCTTCAAGACCGAATGGAGGCGGATGGACGTGAATGGCCCCATTCACGTCCATCCGCGTCCATGCCAAGCCAAGTTGACTTGTTGCCCAGCACCGCATCTTTGCCGCCCGCTCCGCCGAAGCATTCCAGGGCGACAGCGCAAACATCATGAGCACCAACGAGGACAAACTCAAGACGATCATCTCGCATTGCAAGGAGTACGGCTACGTCTTCCCCAGCAGCGAGATCTACGACGGTCTCAGCGCCACCTACGACTACGGTCCGTACGGCGCCGAGCTGAAGAACAACATCCGCCAGTACTGGTGGGCGGCCATGACCAAGCTCAACGAGAACATCGTGGGCTTGGACGCGGCGATCTTCATGCACCCCACGGTGTGGAAGGCCAGTGGGCACGTGGACGCCTTCAACGATCCGCTGATCGACAACAAGGACAGCAAGAAGCGCTACCGCGCGGACGTGCTCCTCGAAGAGCACATGGCCAAGTACGCGGACAAGATCGAGAAGGAGGTGGAGAAGGGGAAGAAGAAGTTCGGCGATACCTTCGATGAGACGCAGTTCCGCACGACCAACCCCAATGTGAAGCGCTCACTGGAGCGCATCGATGCGGTGGAAGGCCGGATGAAGGCCGCGCTCGAAGCGAACGATCTCGTGGCGCTGCGCCAGCTGATCATCGACGAGGAGATCAAATGCCCCATCAGCGGTACCGGCAACTGGACGGACGTGCGCCAGTTCAACCTGATGTTCGCCACCGAGCTCGGCAGCGTGAGCGGCGAGAGCAGCACGATCTACCTGCGTCCGGAGACGGCCCAGGGAATCTTCGTGAACTTCCTGAACGTGCAGAAGAGCGCGCGCATGAAGCTCCCTTTCGGTATCGCGCAGACCGGCAAGGCCTTCCGCAACGAGATCGTGGCGCGGCAATTCATCTTCCGCATGCGCGAGTTCGAGCAGATGGAGATGCAGTTCTTCGTGAAGCCCGGAACGGAGATGGAGTGGTACAACGCCTGGAAGGAGAAGCGCATCGCCTGGCACCGCGCGCTGGGCCTGCCCGCGGAGAACTACCGCTTCCACGACCACATCAAGCTGGCGCACTACGCGAACGCCGCCTGCGACATCGAGTTCCGATTCCCCATGGGCTTCAAGGAGCTCGAAGGGATCCACTCGCGCACGGACTTCGATCTCGGCAACCACGAGAAGTTCAGCGGCAAGAAGTTGCAATACTTCGATCCGGAGGCCAACGAGAGCTACGTGCCCTACGTGGTAGAGACCTCCATCGGCCTGGACCGAATGTTCCTTGCCGTGCTGAGCGCGGCCTATGAGGAGGAGAAACTGGAGAACGGGGAGGATCGCGTTGTGCTGCGCATCCCGGCCCCGCTCGCTCCGGTGAAGGTGACCGTGATGCCGCTGGTGAAGAAGGATGGTCTGCCGGAAAAAGCCCGCGCCATCATCGATGGCCTGAAGCTCTCGCACAACTGCCAGTACGATGAGAAGGACAGCATCGGCAAACGCTATCGCCGCCAGGATGCCATCGGCACACCGTATTGCATCACCGTGGACTACGACACGATGACCAACGACACCGTGACGATCCGCGACCGCGACACCATGCAGCAAGAGCGCGTGGCCATCGGCGACCTCGACCGGATCGTGAGCGAGAAGGTGGACGTGAGGAAGTTGTTGAAGATGTTATGATCTTCGGGCCAATGGCCGGTCGACACCTGCTCATTTTGGCTCCCCTTGTTCTCGCACTTTCAACGTGTTCGGTGACGCCTTCTGTGATCGTTCGAAATAGCGGTGATGTGGTCGAATTGGTGGTCAACTTCGATACCGCTCGCTGCGCCGGGTTCATCCCCTTTGAGCTTGATACGCTAAGGACGCGCTCCGCACCCTATGAGACCTTCAACGGCTGGTCAGTGCCTCATTCGATCACTAGCCATTCCTACTCCATCAGCCTACCGCGAGGGGTCGAAGTTCTCTTGCTGCCTCAAGGCGTGAACTGCACACCGGTCTCTTCGGTGACTTTCGCTCGAAGGGATTCCTCATGGTCGATCGACCTCGGCGATAACGAGATGATAAGGCGGCTCAAGAAGCAAGGCGCGATCGAGAGGGTCTGGCCTAGTGGATACCGCTTGCTCGTGCGCTAGTCGGTCACAAGTCCTCATTGACGCGTGGCCGTGAGAGCGATCAGGCTATTTTCGCGCTCCCTTCTCCGGAAGGGACACCTGCCCAGGTGGCGGAATTGGTAGACGCGCTGGTCTCAAACACCAGTGACCTCAACAGTCGTGCGGGTTCGACTCCCGCCCTGGGCACGAATGCGATCGGATGATCCGGCGATCAGCTGATCGGAAAATGGGATGCAGCAGGACGCGCTGGTCTATTCCGACCCGAAAAAGCAGGAACGGTACGACCGCGCCTACATGCGCATGGCGCAGGAATGGTCGAAGTTGAGCCATTGCACGCGCAAGAAGGTGGGGGCGTTGATCGTACGGGAGGGCATGATCATCAGCGACGGCTACAACGGCACGCCCACCGGTTTCCCCAACGATTGTGAAGACGCCAACGGTCTCACCCATTGGTACGTTCTTCATGCCGAGGCCAACGCGATCATGAAGGTGGCGCGCAGTACGAACAACGCCCGAGGAGCAACGCTGTATCTGACGCATTCGCCCTGCAAGGAGTGCAGCAAGCTCATCCTGCAGGCGGGCATCCAACGCCTGGTGTACATGGATGCCTACAAGGACCCCTCCGGCCTGCGCTTGCTGGAGGAGGGTGGTGTGCTCATCGCCCAACTGACGGAACTTTGAGGCGATGAACGAAGGCAAACGTCCCTGGCTGGTCCTGCTTTTTCCGCTGATGCTGGGCTTGGTGCTCGCCGTCGGCTTCTATGCGGGCGCACGCTTCGGCACACCACGCGTGGTGAACACCGGGATCTTTTCCTTCCACCGCGATCGGCCGGCCGACAAGCTGGATCAAGTGATCGAGTTGATCGACCGGAACTATGTGGACAGCGTGCGCGAGGGCGAGATCGTGGACCGCGTACTTCAGGACATGCTTCAGAAGCTGGATCCGCACAGTTACTACATCAGCGCGAAGGAATTGAGCGCCGCCCAGGAGCCCCTCGAGGGCAGCTTCATGGGCATCGGTGTGGAGTTCGCCATCCAGCACGACACCATCGTGGTGATCAGCCCGGTGGAGGGGGGGCCCAGCGAGAAACTCGGGATCCGGGCAGGGGACCGGATCATCAGCGCTGATGGCAAGAGCCTGGCTGGGGTGAAGATCGCCAGTGAGGACGTCATGAAGGCCCTTCGGGGCCCTGAGGGCAGCAATGTGACCGTGGCCATTCTGCGGAGCGGATCGAAGCCCTTCGACGTGACCATCGAACGGGGCGAGATCCCGATCAATAGCGTGGCCGTCGCGCTGATGGACCCGGACGGCACGGGCTTCGTCAAGCTGAGCCGGTTCGCGCGCACCACAGAGGAAGAATTCGATCGGGCAACGGAACAATTGATGGGTCAGGGCATGAAGCGTCTGGTCCTTGACCTGCGCGGCAATGGTGGTGGGTACCTGAACGCGGCCAAGGCCCTCTGCGACCGCCTGCTTCCAGAGGGGAGGCGTATCCTCTATACCGAGGGCCGCACTTCGCCCCGAAAGGACCTCTTCGCCGAAGGCGGTGGGGCGCTGACGAAGATCCCACTCGCCATCCTGATCGATGAAGGATCGGCTTCCGCCAGCGAGATCGTGGCCGGGGCCATACAGGACAACGACCGCGGCGTGATCGTGGGTCGACGTTCGTTCGGCAAGGGGCTGGTGCAGGAGCATATGGAACTCGAGGACCACAGTGCGGTGCGGATCACCACGGCGCGCTACTACACACCCAGCGGTCGGTCCATCCAGCGCCCGTACGGCGAGGGTATCGACTACGACGAGGACTTGAGCGAGCGCATGGACCATGGCGAGTTCCTGAACCAGGACAGCATCCACCTGGATTCCTCTCTGAAGTACACCACGCTTCAGGGGCGCACGGTTTACGGTGGCGGAGGGATCATGCCGGATGTTTTCGTCGCGGCTGATACGGCCGAGCGCTCTCCTTACCTCATGAAGGTGCTTTTCAGCGGGGTCATCAACCAGTTCGCGTTCGACCTGGCCGATTCAGAGCGGAAGAAGTTCGAGCACTATGGTTCCCCGGAACGGTTCGCCCGGGAATACACGATCAGCGGGCCCGTTTGGGAGCGGTTCCACGCGGAGGCCGAAAAGGCCGGGGTGGAACGGGACGCCGCCGGGATGTCCCGTTCCGGTCGGGTGATCAGCGAGCGCCTGAAAGCGGCCATCGCCCGGAACATCTGGAAGGATGCGGGTTACTATCGCATCACCATGGCCAGCGACAGCATCTACAAGGCGGCCCGTGCGGCCTTGGACCAAGGGCTGGCGGAACATTTCTGACCAGAAAAGCGAAGGGGCCTTGCGGCCCCTTGCTCGTGTGATTCTGATCTGGCTGGCTTAGTGGCCGGCGGGAGCTGCAGGGGTCTCCGTTTTCATCGTGTCAGCCAGCATCTGAGCGGCTTTGGCCAGGCTGTCAGCCGTAGCTTGTGCCTTCATGTCGGCCTCGATCTTCGCCTGAGCAGCCTTCGCGCTGTCCTCGGCGGCCTTTGCCTTGGCTTCCATGTTCTCCTCGGTGGCGCCGCCGCAGGCTACCATGAGAGCCGCCGTCGTGGCGAGCAGTGCGAACTTCCTGATCATCCGTGTTCTGTTTTTGGTGAAAGTGGGCGCGAAAGTAGCATTTTCCACTATCCGTCAAGGACTTCCCCACCCGCCCCTGAAATTATCTTTCGCCGCTGGCCTGTTACACACTCAAAAATCAACCCTGATGCCCTTCCAACTTCCCCCTCTGCCCTACGCACCGAACGCGCTTGAGCCCCACGTTGACGCGCGGACCATGGAGATCCACCACGGCAAGCACCACAATGCCTATGTGACCAACCTGAACAAGGCCATCGAGGGCACCCCCTTGGACGGCAAGACCATCGAGGACATCCTTTCCGGGCTGGACATGAAGAACATGGCCGTCCGCAACAACGGTGGCGGGCACTACAACCACACGCTGTTCTGGAACATCATGTCCGCCAAAGGCGGGGGCACCCCCCAAGGCGGGCTGGGCTCGGCGATCGATGCCGCCTTCGGCTCCTTCGACACGTTCAAAGAGAAGTTCGCGCAGGCGGCCACCACGCGCTTCGGAAGCGGTTGGGCCTGGCTCTGTGTGCACAAGGGTGGAAAATTGGAGGTATGCTCCACCCCGAACCAGGACAATCCCTTGATGCCTGACACCGGTTGCGGCGGCACGCCCATTCTTGGCCTGGACGTGTGGGAGCATGCGTATTACCTCAACTACCAGAACCGCCGCCCGGACTATATCACCGCGTGGTGGAACGTGGTGGATTGGAGCGCTGTGAGCGAACGGTACACGAAGAGCAAATAGGCGTGTTGAGGTCGCCGGCCCTGCTCGGTTCCACGGCGCGATGCTGGTACTTGGTCCTCGGGCTGGTGCTGGCCGGCCTGACCGGCCGTGCGACGGCGTCCGGGCCGTTCGAGCCAAGGCGTGCCGTGGTCGTGACGGGAATATCGCAGGGGGCTCTGCTTGCGGGCGACACGACCGGGCACCATGTGAGCCGCGCGCTGGCGGCCGGCCTTGCTCTGACATTGGGGCCTTTCGGGGCACACCGGGTCTATCTCGGTGCGCCCCCGAGGATCCCGTTGCTCTACGGCCTCACCTTCGGTGGTTTCGGCGTGCTTGTCCTGATCGACCTCGGGCACATCCTGTTCACGAAGGACCTCGCTGTCTACCGGGACAACGAGAAGGTGCTGATGTGGGCCGGGGGCGAAGAAGAGGTCACTCCACCGTAACGCTCTTGGCCAGGTTGCGTGGCTGGTCCACATTGCAACCGCGCATCACGGCGATGTGATAGCTGAGCAGCTGGTGCGGTATCACGGACAGCAGGGGTACCAGCGCATCCGGCGTTTCGGGAATGGGGATCACGTGGTCCGCCAATCCCTTCACCACGGTATCACCCTCGGTCACGATCGCGATGATCTTGCCCTTCCGTGCCTTCACCTCCTGGATGTTGCTCACGACCTTCTCGTAGCTCGCGCCCTTCGTTGCGATCACGAAGACCGGCATCTCCTCGTCGATGAGGGCGATCGGGCCGTGCTTCATCTCCGCTGCGGGATACCCTTCGGCGTGGATGTAGCTGATCTCCTTCAGTTTCAAAGCTCCTTCCAGGGCCACGGGGAAGGTGAAGCCGCGACCGAGGTACAGCGTATTGCGCGAATCCTTGTAGATGTCGGCGATGTACTTGATCTGCGCCTCGGTCTTCAGCACCTGCTCCACCTTGCCGGGAATGGCGTCCAACTCGTTCAACAGCCGGTAGAAACGGCTGCCGGTGAGCGTGCCCTTCTTGTGCCCGATCATCAGGGCCATGAGCGTGAGCACCGTGACCTGTGAGGTGAACGCCTTGGTGCTCGCCACGCCGATCTCGGGGCCGGCGTGTGTGTAGGAACCCGCGTGGGTGACACGCGCGATGCTGCTGCCGACCACGTTGCAGATGCCGATGATGGTGGCCCCACGGCCTTTGGCCAGTTCGATGGCGGCCAACGTATCGGCCGTTTCACCGCTCTGGCTGATGGCGATCACGATGTCGTCCTCGCCGATGATCGGGTTGCGATAACGGAACTCGCTGGCGTACTCCACTTCCACCGGGACCCGCGCGAACTCCTCGAACAGGTATTCACCCACCAGCCCGGCATGCCAGCTCGTGCCACAACCGACGATGATGATGCGCTTCGCGTTGATCAGCTTCTGCTCGTAGTCCTTGATGCCCCCCAGGGTCACTTCTCCCTGGGCCAGGTTCAGGCGGCCACGCAGCGAATCACGGATGCTCCGCGGCTGCTCGTGGATCTCCTTCAGCATGAAGTGGTCGTAGCCGCCCTTCTCCAGTGCCTCCAGGTGCAGCTCCAGTTCCGTGATGAACGGGGTCTTCTCCTGGTTCTTCACGTTGCGGATCTTCAGACCCTTGTGACGGTCGATCACGGCGATCTCTCCGTCCTCGAGGTACACCACGTTCTTCGTGTGCTCCACGATGGGGGTGGCGTCGCTGGCGATGAAGTGTTCGCCGTCCTGTCCGATGCCGATCACGAGCGGACTGCTTCGGCGGGCCGCCACCATCACGTCCGGGTCCTTGCGATCGATCACCACGATGGCGTAAGCACCTACGGCACTCTCCAAGGCGAGGCGAACGGCCTCCGGGAGTTCCACCCCCTCGGTGCGCTGGATATCGTCGATGAGGTGGACGAGCACTTCCGTGTCCGTGTCGCTCTTGAACACATGGCCACGGTGCTTCAACTCCTCCTTGATCGGCGCATAGTTCTCGATGATGCCGTTGTGTATCAGCGCGAGGCTCCCGCTGGTGCTCTGGTGCGGGTGAGCGTTCACGTCGTTCGGCGGACCGTGCGTTGCCCAGCGGGTGTGGCCGATGCCCACGGTCCCCTTCAGGTTCTTTCCGGCCACGTGCGCCTCCAGGTCGCTCACCTTGCCCTGGCACTTGAACACGCTGAGCGTTCCGCCGTCGATGAGCGCCACGCCCGCGCTATCGTAGCCGCGGTATTCGAGGCGGCGCAATCCATTGATCAGGATGGGGTAGGCGTTCTTGTCGCCCATGTATCCAACGATTCCGCACATGCTTGGGACGTCCACCGCATGGCGGACGCTGGTGTTGGAGGATCAGTAAGTGGTGAAAGTTAGCCGCAACTTCATTCGTTCGACGGGGTTCTCCGGTCCGCCCAGGACCACCCGGTTCACCGAAACCCCGTTGCTCCCGGGGATCACGCAAAGTCCGGTGTTCGGATAGGCTCCGGTGATGACGCCCTGCAACCACTGGGTAACCACGAGGTGGTAGGCCTTCTCATCGGCATCGTAGAAACCGCCGACCTGGTTCGAGGAAGGCACTTGATCAGGTATCGCGACGTCATTGCCTTCATCGTCCTTTCGGAATACGAAGAGCTGTGAGGGAGGGGCATAAAGCGGAAAGTAGTTCCCAGCCACGGGCAGTATGAGCTCCGCCTTGGCCAGTGCTCCGTAGCCTGCGGAGGTATAATTCTCCAGACCCGGAAAACGCAGTTCGCCACGCAGCCCTCCCAACGCTTGAAGATACAACTGCTGCTGCCCGATGGATGTGTCGTGCAGCGCCATCGGCAATGTCGGCTGCAACGCTCGAGCATGGTCAAATCTGCTGATGGTGTAGCGTACACTGCTCGAGTTGATGATGAAATCGAAACTCGAGGTAGTCGTCGGACTGTGGTAGTAGAGGGTGAGCTTGCTGTCCGGGTTCAGAAGATTGAAATACAGCGCGGCCTGTTGGTACGGCACAGAGGCATCCGTCTTCGGGATGACCAAGAGGCCCTTGAAGTACTGCAAGAAGCTATTGTTGTCCGCCAGTTCCGCACGCCCCCACAGAGACAACAGCTCACTTCCAAGCTCCTGTTTCAAGCGAAGGCGCAATTGCGGGCTCAGCGTATCCGTACCGATCACCGGGCCTTGGAACGGTTCGATCGGGTAAGAAGTCCTGGGGCCCGCCAACAGGTCGATCGGAACGGTCGAAGGCACGTCATCGTTCTGGTACACGGAGTCCAGATGCAGGTCCTCCGTTAAGCGGAAGACCCAGAACCCTTGCGGGTCCCTGTTGCCGTATCCGTAGCTGGCAGGATCATAGGCCAGCGATAGGATGAGCGAGTCACAAAAGAGCGTGTCGGGATCCACCCCGTCCCCCACAGCGTTCGTGCTCAAACGCACCTGTGTCACCAGACCTGTGGAAACCAGTCCGAATTCAGGGTCGAGGTAGGTGCCCAGCACATTCCGGCTGAGCGCGCTGGTCTTTCCGGGTTTCGGAAGAATGTTCCATGCCACGATGCGGGATGTATCCACCACTACGGTGCCCAAGGCAACATCCTCGGGTAGCACGTCCAGTCCCAACTCCTCCTCGGGCTTATGGCACGCGGTGATGAGCGCGAAAAGCAGCACGGCCCCGATCGCGGGCCGTGCGCAAGAATGCATGTGGAACGGCTTCACCCCTCAGACCAGCGCTTCTTCCAACACGTCGTGGTAGAAGTCAGCATGGGCTCCAACGCGCTCCTCGTCCGGAGCGTATGCGAGCACGCGCTTTTCCGTTGCCTTGAACGCGTTCTCCATGGTGCGGCTCAACTTCGGGCTGCCCTTGGCCACCGCATCGCAGAGGCCCATGGCGAACTTGCTCAGGTCCTCCGTGGTCGGTTTGGCGAGACCCTTCAGCAGGTCTTTGTTGAATCCCTCCATGGTCAGCTTCTTCGCCAGGTCCTTGTCCAGGGTCTCGGCCTGCTCGTCGTAAGCGGTGTATACCAGCTTGGCGTCTTCGAAATGCGGGTCGTCGTTGAAGAAATGCCGCACGTACAGCGGAATGAAGGCGGTCATCCAGCCGTGGCAGTGGATGATGTCCGGCTTCCAGCCCAGCTTGCGCACGGTTTCCAGCACCCCGCGGCAAAAGAAGAGCGCACGCTCATCGTTGTCTGGGTAGAACGCCTCATTGTCGTCGTGCGTGAGGGCCTTGCGCTTGAAGTACTCCTCGTTGTCGATGAAGTAGACCTGCATCCGCGCGCTGGGCACGCTGGCCACCTTGATCAGAAGGGCGTGGTCCGTATCGTCGATGATGAGGTTCATCCCGCTCAAACGGATGACCTCGTGCAGTTGGTGGCGTCGTTCGTTGATGCTGCCGAACTTGGGCATGAATACCCGGATCTCGTTGCCGCGGTCCAACATTCCCTGCGGAAGTTGACGCGCCGCCCGGCCCATCTCCGTGCCGTCCGTGAAAGGTTCGATGAACTGCGATACGGTAAGGACTTTGGCTTTCTTCAGGGTCATGCGGTACGGAGGGGATTTCGGGACCACAAAAGTATAGACATTCGGAGCCTTCTTCAACAAAGGGACCGTGCCTTTTCTTGCACCCGAGCGACTGTTACGTATGCGAGCCATCGTGGAAGCCCCGACTGCGGCGGAATGGAGCGCGACGATGCGCCGGGAAAGCCGTTCGATAGGGTTCGTGCCCACCATGGGGGCCCTCCATGCTGGCCACATGGCACTCGTGGCCAGGGCGCGGGCCGAATGTGATGCGGTTTGCGCGAGCATCTTCGTCAACCCCCTGCAGTTCAACGATCCGGAAGACCTGCGGAACTACCCCCGACAGTTGGACCAGGACCGGCGCATGCTGGAGGAAGCCGGGGTCGATATGCTGTTCGCCCCGGAGCGATCGTCGATCTATTTCGGTCACCAGCCCAGGACGTATGACTTGGGAGGTTTGGATGGCGTGCTGGAGGGACCTCGGCGTCCCGGCCATTTCCAGGGTGTTGTCAATGTGGTGGAGCGCTTGTTCCATTACGTAAGGCCGGATGTTGCCTTCTTTGGTGAAAAGGATCGCCAGCAATTGGCGGTCATCACCCATGTGGCTCTTGCATTGCGCTGGCCCGAACGCATCGTCCCGTGCCCTACGCAGCGCGCAGCCGATGGCCTAGCGTTGAGTTCCCGCAATCAGCGCTTGAGCGCCGAAGAACGTGCCATCGCTCCCGTGCTTTACCGGAGCCTTCAGGCCGTAGCCTACCGTGCGTTCCAAGGTTCTGTTGCTGAGGCGCTGGACAGCGGTCATCAAGTGCTTGCTGCCGAACCGGCTGTGCGCCTGGATTACCTGTCGATCGCCGATGCGCTGACCCTCAGCCCTTTGGAGGACTGGGGTGACCGACAAGAGGCGGTGGCCCTGATCGCGGCCTGGCTGGGCCCGGTCCGGCTTATCGACAACATCACCCTGCACCGCAGCCGGTAAGTTCGCCCGCCCTTGCGCCCCGGCCATGACGATCGAAGTCCTCCGCTCCAAGATCCACCGTGTTACCGTCACGGAAGCGAACGTTGACTACATAGGCAGCATCACTTTGGATGAGGACCTGATCGATGCGAGCGGACTGGTGGAGGGCGAGAAGGTGCAGGTGTTGAACGTGAACAACGGCAACCGTTTGGAGACCTATGTCATCAAGGGTAAACGCGGCGACCGCCAGGTGTGCATGAACGGCCCCGCCGCTTTGAAGGTGGGGGTAGGCGATGTGATCATCGTCGTGGCCTATGCCCACATGACGGTGGAAGAAGCCCGTGTGTTCAGGCCGGTCATCATCTTCCCGGACGAGCGCACCAACACGCTCAGGGCGTGAAGAAGGCGCTGATCAACTTCCTGAAGATCGCCGTGCCGCTGGGCATCGGCGTGTGGCTCGTCTTCAAGACCTACAACGACCTCAGCGACACGCAGAAGAGCGAACTGTTCGCCGCGTTCCGGATGGCGGACATGCGCTGGCTTGTCCTGGCCACCGTCGTGGGCTGGCTCGCGCACGTGAGCCGGGGTTGGCGCTGGCGCTATCTGCTATTACCACTCGGCCACAGACCCGGCTTCTGGAACTGCTACCATGCCGTGATGATCGGCTACTTCATGAACATGTTCATCCAGCGCGCAGGAGAGGCCAGCCGCGCCGTGTCGCTCTACCGCACGGAAAAGGTGTCCTTCGAGCAGGGCTTCGGAACGATCCTCGCGGAGCGTGTGGTCGATACGGCGATGTTGGCGGGCATCGGTGTCGTCACGGTCCTTTTCCAGTTGGACAAGATCGACCTGTTCAGGGCGCGGATCGAGCAATTCCGTGCGGCGCAAGGACCTGGGGAGGTCGGCGGGTTCCCATGGTTCACGGTCGTCTTGATCGTTCTCACGCTCGCAGCGGTAGCTGGGACCTATCTCGTGATCACACGACCCGCTTTGCGTGCCCGGTTCATGGACCTGCTGCGCGGATTCGGCCAGGGGCTGCGCGCTGTCCTGAGCACGAAGCAGAAGGGCGCGTTCATCGGGCACACGCTGCTCATCTGGGCCGCCTATCTCGCCATGTTCAAACTCGGGTTCTACTGCCTGCCGTCCATGGTGGATGTGCCCTTCGCGGGGATCCTCGCCGGATTCATCATGGGCGCGGTCGGCATCGTGCTCGTGCAGGGCGGCATCGGCGTTTATCCGGCCCTCGTGGCGTTGACGGTGGGGATGTACATGGCCCCTTCCACCGGTGGCGAATTGTTGCGGCCCGACGCGCTGGCCATGGGCTGGCTGCTCTGGTTGGCCCAGACCCTCATGATCATCGTCCTCGGTGGCCTGTCGCTACTTTTGACCGCCCTGCAAAAACCGGTCGCATGACCCCAGACGTCGCACAAGCTCCCGCCAACCCACGCATCTTCGACAAAGTCGCCCTGGTGCGCATGGTGAACATCTGGCGGCTGAAGAGCGACCGCATCGTGTTCACCAACGGCGTCTTCGACATCCTGCATCGCGGGCATGTGGAGTATTTGGAAGAAGCCGCTTCGCTTGGCGATCGATTGATCGTCGGACTGAACAGTGACTCTTCCGTGCAGCGTTTGGGCAAAGGCCCGGATCGCCCCTTGAACGACCAGGACAGCCGCGCGCTCGTTCTGGCCTCGCTTCGCTGTGTGGATGCCGTCGTGATCTTCGAGGAGGACACTCCGCTGGAGATGATCAATGCGGTAACACCCGACGTACTGGTAAAGGGCGGCGATTGGAAAGCCGACCAGATCGTGGGCGCGGATGTGGTGAAAGCCGCAGGCGGAGAAGTGCGCTCACTCAAACTCGTCGACGGATTCTCTACCACGGAGCTGGTGCGGCGTATCCGCCATGGCGGCTAAGATCCGTTCACTTTACGTCTGCCAGAACTGCGGCGCATCCTTCCCGCAGTGGTTGGGGCAGTGCTCTACCTGCAAGGAGTGGAACACCCTGGTGGAAGAGGTTCAGGACCGCGTGCAGGAACGGCGCAACCTTCCGGACAGCGTGCGCGACCGCAAGCCCAAGCCGGTCGCCATCGAGGATATCTCGGCCGACAGCGGACCTCGGCTCCCGCTCGGCGATCGTGAACTCGACCGCGTGCTCGGTGGTGGAGTTGTGCCTGGGTCATTGATACTCATGGGCGGGGACCCCGGCATCGGGAAGAGCACGCTCATGTTGCAGACCGCCCTGCGCGTGAAGGGCGTCCGTACACTATATGTTTCCGGAGAGGAAAGCGAGCAACAGGTAAAGATGCGCGCGGAACGACTGATGCCGGAAGGTACCGCCACCGAGACCTCGGACTGTTTCGTGCTCACCGAGACCAACACGCAGAACATCTTCAAGCAGTTGGAGGCGTTGCGGCCGGGCCTTGTGATCATCGATAGCATCCAGACGTTGCACACCGCCGCGCTGGATGCCAGCCCGGGAAGTGTCGGTCAGGTACGCGAGTGTACCAGCGAACTCATGCGCTTCGCCAAAACGACCAACATCCCGATGGTGCTGATCGGTCACATCACCAAGGACGGTAGCATCGCGGGGCCCAAGGTGCTCGAGCACATGGTGGACTGCGTGCTCCAGTTCGAAGGCGACCGTGACCATGCCTTCCGGCTGTTGCGACCATTGAAGAACCGCTTCGGCAGCACCAATGAGCTCGGTATCTACGAGATGCGCGGTAGCGGGCTGGTCGTGGTGGAGGACCCGAGCCGCGTACTCCTTGGTGAACGTGGTGACCGACCGAGCGGGGTTTGTGTGGCCGCGACCCTTGAAGGCATGCGGCCCCTGCTCATCGAGGTGCAGGCGCTGGTCAGTTCCGCCGTCTATGGTACGCCCCAAAGAAGCGCCACCGGATTCGATCTGCGCCGGATGAACATGCTCCTGGCCGTGCTTGAGAAGCGCTGCGGGTTCCGACTCGGACAGAAGGATGTCTTCCTCAACCTCGCTGGCGGCTTCCGCGTGGAGGAGCCCGCCGTCGACCTTGCGGTGGTGTGTGCGATCCTCGGATCGAACGCCGACATCCCCATACCGATCGATACCGCCTTTTGTGGAGAGGTGGGCCTCACCGGGGAGATCCGTCCCGTGCCACGCACCGAACAACGTGTCGCTGAAGCGGCGAAGCTGGGGTTCAAGCGCATCTTCCTCCCACAAGGTACGAAGGGCCTGCCCAAGGATGCCGGCGTCCAAATGGTGACGGTGGGTCGTGTTGATGCGGTTCTGGCGCATCTCTTCGGCTGACCCTTCCATCCCTGTTCACACTTCGTAACGCGCTGTCGTCGGCGCGGGTCGTCAGTGGGGCTATGTTCGCGCCCCGAAAAAATGAGATGTATGCGCGCATACCGTCCGCGCAGCTCTCAACTCCCGCAGCCATGAACGAACTGATCGAAACACGCCAGGCGACCATCGAGCGCACAAGTGACGATGTACTCGAGGTGCGTTACAAACCCGGCGAAACGCTGGACGCCGCCGGGCTCAGCGATGTGCTCGCCGAACGCGAACGGCTCTGCGATGGAAAGAGCGGTCAGGCCGTGCTCGCCGTGATCCCCCCCGACGCCGACTTCCAGCTCAGTCTGATGACCACGGACCATTACAAGCACCGTCCAGTGGTGGATTGCACGCGTTTTCTGGCCATCTCCGCGGGCAGTGCCATGCATGAGCGAATGGCTAGCCTGTACTTCGCCTACTTCCCCCAGAATTTCCGCACCGCCATATTCACCGACGAGCAGGAGGCAAGGAACTGGCTGAAGAAGAACATGAGCGAGTTGTCGCTCAGTTGATAGGCTATTCGTTCACCAGCTTGTACAAGGCTTCGAGGTTCGGGGACAGGATCACCTCGATACGCCGGTTCTTGGCTTTGTCACTCGGGTCCACGGGTACATATTCCCCCCGGCCTCCTGCGGTGATCCGGGTGGGGTCCACCCTGCTGCTCTCCTGAAGGATGCGTACCACGCTGGTGGCCCTGAGCACGCTCAGGTCCCAGTTGTCCTTCATGCTGCCACCGGGCAGGAGCTTGTCCGTATCCGTGTGGCCCTCCACAAGGATGCTCAGATCCTTCTCGCTTTCGATCGCCTTGGCCAGATTGCTCAGTGCCTGCCTGCCCTGGTCCTCGACCACCGTGCTGCCGCTCTTGAACAAGAGCTTGTTGTCCAGGTTGACATAGATCTTGCCGTCCCTCTGGGTCACGGTGAGCCCCTTGCCCTCGAAGCCTGAAAGAGCGGCCGTTACGCGGTCTTTCAACGACTTCATCGCTGCATCCTTGGCCGAGAGCTCCTTCTGCAGGTCTGCCAGCTTGGCTTCGCGATCCCCGAGCGATCGACCGAGCACGCCGAGGGAGTCTTCCTGCCTCTGCAGGCGCAGACGCGTCGCCTCCAGATCGGTCAAGAGCTTCCGGTTCTCGCTCCGGTCGCCTGCGAGCAGGGCGTTGTATTTCTCCAGCAATTCGGTGTTCAGCTTGTTGATCTTGTCATACTGTACCGTCATGTTGCGGAGGCTTGTTCCCTGAATGGTGGTATCGCGCTCCAGGCTGGCTTTGCGTTTCACCACATCTTCCATACCCGCGGTCTGTTCCTTCATGGCGGCTTCGGTCTGCTGGGCCTTGGCCAGGGCCGCAGCCTCGCTCTCTTGGGTGCTCTTGTAGCGGGTCTGGAGCTCCTCATACTTCCGCGCCGGCACACAGGCCGTGAACAGGGCGATGAGGATGACCGGCGCTGACGACTTGGGGAAGGGTCTCATGAGGGCTTATCTTTCCGGATGTGACGGCGAAAATCGCCGTTGTCACGCCCTTGGCATTCCTCCGGCAAGGAACTTTTTTTGAACATCAACGTTCTCCAGTGGCACATGGACAATACGGATCGGACCAGTAGCATTACCGAAGGCTGGTTGCAAGGCCCGCTGGATGGCGAATCCGACCACTATCGATTGCTCGCCTACGTTCAGCGCATCGACGGGCATTACCGGGAGCGGAAATTGTATCCCCACCTGGACGAACTGCATGCCCGGCTCGAGCAGTTGATGGAGCTCCGGCGCCGGCGTGACGAGCTGGCTGCTGGGATGCCGCACCGGATCGTCGGCCTCGATCTTCGTCGGGGGAAGGTGGTGCGCTCGGCCGCCCCCGAGGACGAGCTCCTCCGCGCCATCGATCAGATGATCGGCAGTGCTCTGCCCGAACTGAACAGTGCCTTGGAACGAGGGGCCGACCTGAGGTCGCGCTTCGCCGCGAGCATCCGCTTCGAACCGGTGGGTGTGCTCCCCCTGAGGGCGCAGGAAGGCTATCTGCTGATCCACCAAGGCCGGGAAGCAAGGGCATATGCCTACACGCTGACGCTTCCGGCCAAGGCGCGTGTCACACCGGCACATCGGGTCCTGCGCACCCGCTTCGTGGCGGACTATCACATCGGGCTTTCCTGCACCTATGAGCAGGTGAAGGCGGAACTCATCCGCCACAATGCCCACCTGCCCAATCCCGCGATGTTCGCGTTCACGTCGGACGTCACATTGCCCACGATCGAGACGTTCGTACCGCTGGCGAAGCAGTTGGTGTATGAGGTCGTTTCCGCACAGGCGGCTTGATCAAGACGCCTTCTTCACCGGTCGATCGAACCAGACCGCCGACAGGTCCAGGAACTCGATCGGGTTGATGTGCAGGTCCATCACCCAAGGATGCATGAGGAAGACCGCCCGCTCGTGGTACAGCGGGGCAACCGGCATTTCCGCCATGGCCATGCGCTCGGCTTGCGCAAGACCTTTCAAACGGACATCCTTGTCCGTCGTGTGGGCAGCGGCCGAGAACAGGTCATCGAAGGGCTTGAAGTGAAAACGGGTGTTGTTGATCGAGGCCGGAAGCGTTGTGTCCAGCACGGCGTTCTTGCCATAGAGAAGAGCGAGGAAATTCTCCGGATCAGGGTGGTCGGCGGTCCAGCCTTCCCGCCAAAGACGGGCCCGCACCATCTCCACCCGTTCGTAATGCTTGTCTGCCGGGAGCACGCTGATCGAAACGGGCACATTGAGCTCGCGCTCGAGCATGGCTTGTGCCGCTTCCGCCACGCGAACGTAGCCGAAGCCATCGGCGTTCACTTGTAGCTGCAAGGGGGGGAATCCGTGGCCATCCGGGTAGCCGGCGTCCGCCAGTAAGAGGCGCGCGCTGTCCGGATCGAAGGGTACTCCGGGCACGATCTCGTAGGGATATCCTTCCAAGCCGGGCGCCACGATACCATGCAGGGCCGGCGTGGCGAAACCGCCTAGCACAGAATCCACTAACGTGCGGCGATCGATAGCGAGCGCGAACGCCTTGCGCACCCGAACATCGTTGAATGGAGTGTGATAGGCATCGAACCCATAGAACTGGGACGTGAGCGCGGGCGTGGACCGCATGGTGAAGCGCTTTTCTCCGGACAACGCGTCCATTGAGTCCTTCAGGTCCCGCAGACGGTCGACCGGCAGCTCCAGCAACGCGGTCACACGGCCTTTCAAGAACTCGTCGAACTCGGCGTTCCTGTCCTCTGCGAACGTCACACGGATGGCATCCAGGTAGGGCAGCGCACGTCCTTCGGCGTCCACTTTCCAATAGTGCGGGTTACGCTCCAGCACCATGGCCTCCCCGGCATGCATCTCATGCAGGGAGAAGGGACCTGTGCCGATCCCATGGGAACCCAACTCCTTGCCATAAGCGGTCATCAACTCCTGTGGCCAGATCCAACAACCTTGGTGCGCGATGATCTGAAGGAAATTGGGACTGGGATGGGTGAGGGTGATGCTCACCGTCTCATCATCCACTTTGCGGATGCCTTCCACGCCATCGGGCAAAGGGGTACCCTTCGATGTTGCGGCATAATGCGCGTTGGCACCTTTTACCCGATCCTGAAAGAGCCAGATCATCTGATCACCGATCCCCTGTGTGCAAATAGCGGAAAAGCAACGCACCACATCGTCTGCGGTCAACTCACGGCCCTGGCCATCGGGAAACGCGGGGTCGTCGTGGAACCGGACCCCGGGTCTCAGGTGGAAGGTGTACCGCGTCGCGCTCTCGTCCACCTCCCAGCTCTGGGCCAGGCAGGGAATGATGTCCAGGGTGGCCGGGTCGAAGGAGACGAGCCCTTGGTAGACCTGGCTCATGATCCGGAAGGCCGAAGCCTGGGTGAGCGTGAGGGGAAAGATGCTACGCAGCGCTTCCGTCTCGTTCAGGTTGAACACCCCGCCGAAGCGCGAACCGACGGACAATCGTTGCTCGGTCTTCTCCGTGCAGGCCGGGAGCATTGATCCCAGAACGAACAAGAAGAGACCGGCCCGCATGGTGGAGATCCAAATGTAGACGGGTGCCTCCGGGCAACGACCGGGGTGCTTCGGCGTTACCAACATGGCCGTTTTGATGGACGGCGGACCTTCGCGGGCCAACGCACATGAAGCCGACTTTCGCTCCATACCCGGTAGTTCACCATTGAGTTGCCATTCCCCCGCATCGCCCCGGCCCCGCGCCGACCGGCTCGCAACGACCCTCGTGGCGCTGGCCGCTTGGTGCGGGCTGTCCGCGCAGGACTTGGGGAACCGGCGAATACAGCGCGTGGTGCTGGATCGTGACACGGTGCGGATCGACTCGGTCAGCATCGCGCCGGGGTCGCTCACCTTGTGGCGGGACAGTTCCAGGGTGGACACCTTGCTCTACAGCTTCGACGCGTGGCACGCACTGATCCTCCGCCGACCGGGCGCTCCGACCGACACGCTCACGGCGACGTACCGGTCCTTGCCACTGCTCCTCGCAGGACCCTATCAGCACAAGGACCCCGTGCGCTTGTTGAACCTGACCCCGGATCGCGCCGACCCGTTCAAATATGTCCCCGGCAAACAGGCCCAGGACCCGCTCGGCATCCAAGGCCTGAACAAGAGCGGCAGCATTTCCAGAGGTGTTCTCTTCGGCAACAATCAAGACCTGAGCGTGAACAGCGCGCTCAACCTCGAACTGAGCGGGAAACTCACGGACCGCATCAACGTCCTGGCCTCGGTAACGGACAACAACATCCCGATCCAAGCCGGAGGCAACACGGCGGAGCTCCAGGACTTCGACCGCGTCTTCATCAAGTTGTTCGATGAGCGGCAGGAGCTCATCGCGGGAGACTTCGTGCTCGAGCGACCGAAGAGCCACTTTCTCACATGGTTCAAAAAGACCAAGGGGATCAGCTACGCCACGTTGCTGGGCAGGGACGCCTTGGACACATCGATCGCCCAGGCACACGGAACGCTGGCCTTGAGCGCGGCGATCAGCAAGGGCAAATTCTCGCGGAACGTCATCCAGGGTATCGAGGGTGTGCAAGGCCCATACCGGCTCAGCGCAGCGGATGGCGGTACGTTCATCATCGTCCTGAGCGGAACGGAACGGGTGTTCATCGATGGCCAGCTCATGGCAAGAGGACAGGAGAACGACTATATCATCGACTACAACACGGCGGAGGTCATTTTCACCGCGAAGAGGCTCATCACGAAGGACCGTCGCATCGTGGTGGAATTCCAGTACAGCGACAAGAACTACGCGCGTTCCCTGGTGCGGCTATCGAACGGATGGACGCTCGGGCGAACGGAACTCCACGCGGATATCTACACCGAACAGGACAGCAAGAACCAATCACTGCAGCAGACCCTGAGCGATGAGGACAAGGCGGTGTTGACCGCGGCCGGAGACGACCCGCTCGCGGCGGCAACGCCGGGTGTCGACAGCGTGGGCTATAACACGGATGAGGTACTCTATGCGAAGATCGACTCCCTCGGATACGATCCGGTCTTCCTGCATACCAACAGCGAGGACAGCGCGCTCTATCGGGTGAGTTTCAGCGCCGTGGGTGCGGGTAAGGGCGACTACGTGCAGGAACAGTTCACTCCGAACGGTCGTGTCTTCAAATGGCTGGGACCGGACACGGTGAGCGGCCTGGTCGTGCATAGAGGAGACTACGCGCCCGTGCGCGTGCTTATCCCCCCCCGCGCCCAACAGGTCATCGAGGTCGGCGCCGCGCATCGGTTCACGGAACGGCTCAAGGCATGGACGAACCTCGCCTGGAGCAATGACGACAGGAACACCTTCAGTTCCGTGGACGATGCGGACAACGGCGGAGGAGCGGTTAGGGCGGGTGTCGAGTACGCCTTCCCCATCAACAAGGCCGATACCACCTTGAAGCTCGTGATCGGCACGGACAACGAATGGCTCACGCGGACATTCCGCCAGGTGGAACGTTTCAGGCCCGTGGAGTTCGAGCGGAACTGGAACGCGCTCCTGGTGCCCCAGGACAATGACCAGTTGCTTGCGGAGGTGAGCCTGGGATTGCGCGCGGGGAAGAAGGGTGCCGCCAAGCTCTCGTCAAGTACGTTCCGCATCACCGATCGGTACACGGGCTATCGCCAGGCACTGGAGAGCGAGATGCATTTCGGCAAGTACGATGTGATCGCTACCGGAAGTGTCCTGAGCACCACGGCCAGACTGGTCGTGAGTGATTTCGCCCGTCACAAGGTGCGGGTCCAACGGCGCATGAAGCACTTCATCGTGGGCTTGAGGGATGAGCATGAACGGAACCGGTTCCGGAGTGACACGAGCGGTTCGTTGCTGGCCGGCAGCTACCAGTTCCTTGACTGGGAAGCCTTCGTACAGAGCGCGGATACCGCAAGGACAGGATTCCGGGCGGGAGCGGGGCAGCGCTACGAGCAAGTACTGAAGGGGGCCGCGCTCGGAGCGAGCACAGAAGCGACGGCCTGCTCCCTGGCCGTGAACCTCAAGGGTGATGCGCGAAGGAGGACAGGACTTTCCTTCACCTACCGGAGCCTGCGGATCATCGACAGCCTCATCACCTCGCAGCGGCCGGAGGACACCTGGCTGGGGCGCCTCGAACAGGACCTCACCATGATGAAAGGAGCGCTCCGATTCAATTTCTTCTATGAGCTGGGCAGTGGGCTCGAGCAACGCCGGGAGTTCATCTATGTGCAGGTGCCGGCGGGGCAGGGCACCTATGTGTGGATCGATTACAACGGCAACGGCTTGAAGGAGCTGAATGAATTCGAGATCGCCAACTTCAGTTACGAGGCCGACTACATCCGGGCTTATACCCAGACCAACCAGTACGTGCGCGTATTCAGCAACCAGTTGAGCTCCGCGCTCGACCTTCGACCGGGCGCGGTGTGGGCGGACCGGAAGGGCTTCAAGGGGTTTCTCGCGAAATGGAGCGACATGGCCAGCTACCGCACGGACCGCAAGACCGGGGACGATCGCGTGGAGCGCGCGCTGGACCCGTTCCAGCTGGACCCGGTCGACTCCGCGCTCACCGCCTTCAGTGCGTCGTTGCGCAATACGGTCTACTACGATCGCAGCGGTCGCAAGTGGAGCATCGATCACAGTCGCCAGAGCGATCGGAGCAAGAGTCTCCTGCTGAACGGTTCCGAATCCCGCTCGCGTGATGCGGATATCGTGCACATGCGCTGGAACACGACCACGAAGTGGACGGTGGAGGTCGAGGCCGAGACCGGGCGAAGTATCAGCCGAAGCGATCTGCTCACCGGGCGGACCTACGCGCTCGACCTGCGCTCCACGCGGCCCAAGCTGACCTGGCAGCCGAACACCAGCCTGCGTATCTCCTCCCAGTTCAAGTACACGGAGAAAAAGAACAAAGCCGAGTTCGGAGGCGAAGCGGCACTCATCCAGGACATCGGATTGGAGATGCGCTGGAACACGGCGGGCAAGGGGTCCATCCAGGTGAACGCGAACCTCGTGGACATCGTGTACGACGGTGCCGTCAACTCATCACTCGGGAACGAAATGCTCAGCGGGCTCAAGCCGGGAACGAACAGTACCTGGGCCGTCATCATCCAACGACGATTGAGCGACCACCTCCAGGTTGACCTTACCTACAATGGCCGTCGCAGCGAAGGCTCCCCTGTGATCCACGTTGGTGGAGCACAGGTACGCGCCTACTTCTGACGGTATGGTCTACTTCAGCGTAAAGGTCGACTTGCCGACGCTACCGCCGCTCTCGTACACCTCAACGATGTACTGTCCGCTGGCCATTTCTCCTGTGGCGGTCCAGAACAGGCACGCGTCCATCGGCTGGTTCTGATAGTTGATATCGCGTTTCACGCTGAATTCGCCCTCGACCCCGTTGTACTGGAAGCGGTTGTTCGTTTCCGAGGCGGGCAGTACGGATCCATCAGGGCTGATCACGCGCATGTAAAGCGTCTTGTCGCCCGGAAGAGCGGTACGGTTCTCACCGAGCGTGAGACAGCACTTCACCATCTCCGCCTTTTTCGCACGTTCGGTATCCACCTGTTTGCCGTTGCCGCGCAGGAAAACGGCGCTGGCCGTCATCGAGGTACTCGTAAGTACAGAGCCCTTGGCGAGCCGCTCGGCCTGTTCCGCCGTGGTGGTCTCCAAAGCGGCTTTCTGGCCTTTCACCTCGCCCAGTTCCTGCTTCGTTGTAAGGTTCTCTGCGGTGAGCGCCTGGTTCACCTGGTTCAGTGAATCGATCGTGGCCACGTAGCCTTGCATGATCCGGCGTAACGTCTCCGCCTCCTTTTTCGCCTTGGCCAGGCTGTAGTTGCCGGCCTGCACCTTCTTCATCAGATCTTCGATCTGCTGTTTTTGTGCGGCCATCTCAGCGGTGAGCTGCTCGTTCTCCGTGCTCAACGTGTCATACTGGGAGAGCATGTCCTCCAGCAGCTTGGTCACGTTCTCCTTCTCGCTAAGAGCCTGCTCCTTTTCGGCGGTAACGGTCGTGACCTGATCACCCTTCTGGTTCCATAGGTAAAGCAGCACCACGTTGCTGATCAGCAGCAGCACCACCAAGGCGAGCAGCAACGCATTGGAGCGGTTCTTCGGGGCAGGGGTCATCTGGTCCATGGGGCGTAGGGCCACGTCAACGGCAGTGGCCGGGCGAAGTTACCTTGGGCCATCGGCGGGGTCGGCGGAGGGCCGCACCGTTTTCAACAAAGTATTGAACCCGATGCGCCCACGCACGAATGCGCTGTACGACCTGGTCGGACTGTTCCTTCCGCGACGCTGTGCCGGCTGTGACACGGCGCTCATGCGGAACGAGGGCGCGATCTGCATGGGCTGCGCTGAAGAATTGCCGTTCACACGGTTCCACGATGACGAACAGAACGCCGTGGAACAGATCTTCAAGGGTCGTGTGCGCTCGGAAGCCGCAAGTGCCATGTTGAAGTTCACCCGGGACGGCCTTGTCCAGCACATGCTCCATCGGTTGAAATACAAAGGCGATCTGGAGGTGGGCCTCGAACTGGGTCGGCGGATGGCTCGCGAGGCCATGGGTTGCCGACGTTTCGGGACGGTGGATACCGTGATGGCGGTGCCGCTCCACGCTTCCAAGCTCCGCCAGCGCGGCTTCAACCAGGCGCAGGTGCTCGTGGATGGTATGCGCGAGGTCTGGCCGCTGATGGATCCCGGCCGCGAACTGTTGCGGGTGGTGCGGACGCGCACGCAGACGAAGAAGGGGCGCTTGGAGCGATGGGCGAACGTGGACCAGGCCTTCCAGCTCGGGCACCCGGAGGTACTCCGCGACCGGCATGTGTTGCTCGTGGATGATGTGGTGACCACCGGAGCTACCATCGAAGCCTGCGCCATGGCACTCGGTGTCGTGCCCGGGTTGCGGATCAGCATCTTCACCTGCGCGTGCGCTTGAACCACGAGCGGCAGAAGAGCGGAACATGGACGGTACTTTCGCCGGCCAGAGAACGCACCGAGCCGCCACCAGCATGTCCGAACAGCTTTCGCTTCCTGCTACCGGGGACCGTGCGGAACTCTACGGTGTGCTTGCCCCTCAGGTGCGCGAGCTGCTCGTGGATGAGCAGGACGTGATCGCCGCGATGGCGAACATGAGCGCCGCGTTGCGTGAGGCCTTCGGCTGGCACTGGATAGGCTTTTACCGTGTAGTGGGCGCGGAGCTGGTACTGGGCCCTTTCCAAGGACCGGTCGCGTGCGGTCGGATCGGTCATGGCAAAGGGGTGTGCGGAACGGCTTGGGCCGAGGAGAAGGTGCTTATCGTTCCCGATGTGGAGGAATTCCCCGGGCATATCGCCTGCAGCGCCCTCAGTCGGAGCGAGATCGTGATCCCTGTGCGCGACCGCAGTGGCCGGATCGCTGCCGTGCTCGATATCGATAGCACGAAGCTTGCGGACTTCGGAGAAGAGGACGCGGACGCCTTGTCCCGGCTATGCGCCCTGCTTGAGCCCTTGTTCGGATGATGCGCCTCCTCGCGCCGGTGTTTCTCCTGCTCCTTGTGGCTTGCGCCCAGGTGCGTGAATTGCAGGGTGGCGAGAAGGATACGGTCGCTCCCATGCTGTTGGCCGCCGAACCACCGAACGGGACCGTCCGGTTCCGTGAGGACCGCATCGTTCTCAAGTTCAATGAACGTGTCAAACTGGACCGTGTGCGTGAACGCTTGTTGATCTCCCCTCCATTGGACAAGTCACCGGACGTGAGTATCAGCGCCGGTCAAGAGGTGGTGCTGGCCCTGCGGGCTCCACTTGCGCCCAACACCACGTACACCTTCAATATCGGGGAAGCGGTCACGGATATCACGGAGGGCAACGTGGCCGCAGGTCTCACCTACGTGATCTCCACGGGCGATGTGCTCGACAGTCTGAGCATCAGCGGGGTGGTCCTGGATGCCTTTACCGCGAAGCCGGAACCCGATGTGCTGGTGGTATTGCACACGGATACCGACTCAACGGGGTTCACGGCCGGGAGACCAGCGTATTTCACCCGCACGGACGAGGGCGGCGCTTATTCACTGCGTAACCTGCGTGAGGGACAATATCGCCTGCATGCCCTGAAAGACCAGAACGCGAACTTCCGCAACGACCTCCCGAACGAACGTGTCGCCTTCGCGGACAGTCTTGCCGATGCACAGGACAGTGCCACTCATGTGCTTCGCATGTTCCTTCCGCTGGCGGCGACACAGCAGGTAAAGGAAGCCGCCGTGCAACCTGATCGCTCATGGCGTATCGTCCTTGCCCGTCCTGTCGATACCCTCCTCTCGCTCACCTCCATCGACCGCATCGGTGGCGATCTGGACTGGTCGTGGGAGTTGAACGCCACGAACGATACGATCCTCTTCTGGCCGAGCGATACCACACTGCTCGCGGGTCAACGTTTCCGGATCAGCGACGCCACAGGGGTTTTCGATACGCTCACATACCGACCGACAAGGAAGATGCCTTTCAACCTGGATGTGAAGACAGCACGTCTCGCTGATGGAGAGCCGGCGATCATCCCCTCCCGGCCATTGGAACGTACCGACCTGACCCGGGCTTTTTTGCGCATGGATTCCATGGAAGCCCCCGTTTCCTTTTCCCGCTTCGAGGGAACCCGGCTGCTGGCGGTGCAGAGCGCCCTTCTCGATGGCCGCTCAGCAACGCTCGTGCTTCTACCCGGAACGTTCACGGACATCTACGGCGGCAGGAATGACACGCTCCGGCTCTCACTGGGAGGAGGCACCGTGCAGCAGACGGGCGATCTGAAGGTCAACCTCACGCTCGATAGCACGGCCGGTATGGCCGGGCCCTTCTTCTTGCAGGTTCTTACGCCACAAGGTGGCGTGCAACGGACCGTACCCGTTCCGACATTACCGTTCCAAGCCACCTTGGCGGGAACGCCGGCGGGCGTTTACACCCTGAAGCTCGTTGCAGACACGGATGGCGATGGGCGTTGGTCCACCGGTTCGCTGAGGGACAAGCGCCAGCCCGAACGGGTTTTCAGGCAACAGGGCGAAGTGAATGTGCGGGCGGGATGGGAAGTGGTGGTCGACTGGTCCGTGGAAGACCGGTGAAGAACTCCGGATATCGGCGTCGTTCAACGCCTGGTCGCTAAGGACCGTGCGGTCGTCGAGGAACATTTGACAACGTGGAGCGTAGGAAGGGGCCGCATTCGGACCTGACCGGTGAAGCACTCCATTCCCAAGCGCCTTTCCAGCACTCTGCTCATGCTCCTGGTGTGCATGGCCGGTGCGATCGCCCAGACACAACCCCTGGCCTCCAGCGGCAAGGAATTCTGGCTGGGGTTCATGCAGAACGCCTATGGCGCGCAGAGCTTGCGGTTGAGCATAGCAGCACCTTCAGGCGCATCCGGAACCGTCAGCATGCCCCTGTCGGGGTGGAGCACCACGTTCACCATCGCGGCGAACGGACAGGCGACCATCACGATCCCCAACACCGCCGAGCATACGGGCAGCGAGGCCATAGCCAACAAAGGCATCCTGGTCCAAAGCGACAATGACATCGCCATAACGGCCATCAGCTTCCAGAGCTTCACTGCGGATGGAGCGCAGGTGTTGCCGACGCGTTCATTGGGAACCAGCTACCGTGCACAGGCCTACCGTGGCCTGCCCGGATTCGCCGATTTCTACAAAAGCGAGCTGCTCATCGTGGCGACCCAACCGGGCACCCAGGTGACCATCACCCCGAGCGTGAACACGAGCGGTGGTCATCCGGCCGGAGTTCCGTTCACCATCAACCTCAACGCCGGCGAGACCTATCAAGTGCAGAGCGCCCTGGCGTCCCTGGACCTTACCGGAACGTCTGTCGTGGCGACCCAACAAAGCGGACCTTGCAGGCCGTTCGCGGTTTTCAGCGGAAGCATGTGCGCCAATGTTCCAGTGGCCTGTCCCGCCTGCGATCACATCTATGAGCAGATGGTACCCACGGACAAATGGGGCACTCTGTTCCACACCGTGCTTTTCCAGAGCATCAATACCTACACCTATCGCGTGCTCGCCCAACAGAACGGGACGCAGGTGGTCATCGACGGCGGCGTGCCGATCACTTTGAACGCCGGACAGATCCACGAAGTGAACGGTGTGACCAGCGCGGTCTGCATCAACGCATCGCAGCCCGTGAGCGTTGCCCAGCATATGGAAGGGTTCAATTGTGCGGGCCTGGGCGATCCCTCGATGTTGGAGCTGTTGCCGGATGAACGCAAGTCGACCAATGCCTTTTGGAGCACCGTGGTTTCCCCACAGCTTACCGGGCACGCGATCAGTGTCGTGCTCCCGACCGGCAACATCTCCCAACTGACGATCGATGGTTCCGCCGTCAACGCCTCGCTCTTCCAGGCCTACACGGGTTGTGCAGGATGGTCCTACGGCAAGGTCCCGGTGACCGCGGGCGCTCATCGCATTGCGGCCTCCGATGGCTTTATCGCTTATGCCACCGGTACTGGAACGGGGGAGAGTTATGGTTTCGCAGTGGGCAATGTGGCCATCCCGGATTCACCTGAGCCCCCCGTGATCTGTAGCGATGCTCCGATCACGCTCAGTGCGTCGGTACCCTTAATCAATACCGAATGGACCTTGGCCAGTGCGCCGAGCACCATCATTGCCACCGGCACGTCCTACACGTTCACGCCTACGGTGAACGATACCTACATCCTTGACGGCGAAATACCGATCAGCCTGTGCCCCATGCACTACGAGTGGGAGGTCGGGGTTCCCATCCAGCCTGCGCTCGACATCACTGCGGACGGTCTTGCCGCAGGGGACATCTGCCAGTTCGGTGCGGTGCAGTTGAACGCTGTGCCGGCTCCGGATCCGAACGTCTTCGACCTGACCTGGACCCCGGCGACACAGTTGAGTGATGCGACCATTCCTGATCCCATCGCCTATCCCACGGGAGACACGTGGTTCAAGTTGATGGTGACCAGTCCGGTGGGATGCGGACAGGTGACGGACAGCGTGTTCGTGAACGTGGACGCGAACGACATCTATTCCGTGACGGCAACAGCCACGGACAGCGCGATCTGCGCCGGTGACCAAACCACACTGCAGGCGCGTGTGCAACGAGTGATAGCCTCGGATGATCTGAATGCGGCGCCCTCAGCACTGTGGGCGTCGGTACAAGGAGGCGGGGTCAACGCGATCTGCGGGGCCATGTCCGGAACAGCCCTGCGCTTTGATGCGGCCGGACCGCGCGCTGCGACCACGGGTCCTTTGAACATGTTGAATGGCGCGGCTTTGCACTTTGCCATCCGTATCGCTTCGGGCGCGGCTCCCTGCGACGATGCGGAACCAGGGGATAACATCCTTGTTCAGCATAGCCCCGATGGCGTTACGTGGAGTACGATCTCCACCCTGAACGAAGCGCTGTTCCCGAATTGGACGGTCGTGCATCTATCGCTGCCTACAGGTCTTACCGGGACCACACGCTTCCGTTGGACGCAGGTCAGCAATTCCGGCGCCGGCACGGACAACTGGGCGCTCGACGATGTGCGTATCACCAACTATGACAATACGGGTCTGACCTTCTCCTGGTCGCCCTCCGGGTCCTTGAACAACGCGTCGAGCGCCAGCCCGATCGCGAGCCCTGCGAGCACGACCAACTATACGGTCACCGTGCAGAACAGCGCGGGCTGTTCCTTCAGCGATGATGTGCAGATCGCTGTCTTACCCGCTTTCGACCTGGCCATTACCAGCAACACGACCATCTGCGTCGCAGGCACGCCGGTCCAGTTGCAGGCCACGCCTTCCTCTGGTTCAGGTATCGTGTACACATGGACGCCCGCCAACGGCAGCCTTTCGAGCACCACGATCGCCAACCCCATCGCGTCGCCGATGTCCACCACCGCGTACGCTGTGACAGCGACGAACAGCGTGGGGTGCACGGATAACGCCCAGGTGACCATCACCGTCGGGCAATTGGGGTCCATCGATGTGAGCAGCAGTAGCACGCATCTGTGCCAGGGCGGGCAGTCCCAGCTCAGTTCGGTGATCGTCGCTGGTGCGCCCTATACGCTCGCATGGACACCGGCCAACGGCACGTTGAGCAGCACGACGGCACCTTCACCGGTCGCCACCCCTTCATCGACCACTACATACATCGCGACCATCACAGAGACGATCAGTGGCTGTTCGCTTTCGGATGCAGTGACCATCGAAGTCAGCCCGGCTTATAGCGTGAACGCTGGGCCGGATGAAACGATCTGCACCACGCTGGGGCATCAGCTCAATGTCGTGCACGACGTCCCCGGCGCGACCATCCAATGGACCAACGGGGGCCTGCTCAACGGCGACGATATCCAGTCGCCGACCATCATGTTCGATACGACGGCCACCTATGAAGTGACCGTAACGGACGCCTATGGATGCTCCGTCAGTGACCAGATCACCGTCGCGGACCCCTTCGACCTCCTCATCACACCCATCAACATCGACGCATGCGACGGGGTTGCGGTCGCACTCGACGCGCAGTTCCCGGGATGCACCTACGAATGGAGCTCGGGCCAGACGACCCAGACGATCAGCGTCTCGGTACCGGATACCTACATCTGCACGATCACGGACCCACAGTACTGCACAGCCATCAAGACCTATTTCGTTGAGTACCACCCGGTGCCGGTGGTGGATCTTGGACCTGACCAGTCGCTCTGTGGAGTGAGCTCGCACGTTCTGGATGCAGGCCATCCGGGGAGTACCTATCTGTGGAGCACATCCGCAACCACACAACAGATCACGGTCACCCAATCGGGCCCATACAGCGTGACGGTCACAACGCCCTATGACTGCACCTCCTCTGATGCCGTGCAGGTCGACTTCCACGCCATGCCCGTGGATGTGCTGCAGGACGTGACGACCTGCATCGGTTCGCCGCCAACGCTGAACGCCGGTAACGCGGGCGCCTCTTTCCTCTGGAACACGGGTTCCACGGCACAAGCGGTCGCCGCCGACTCGAGCATGACCTATACTGTCACTGTAACCACCCCGGATCAGTGTGCCGCCACGTTCGATGCGCTGGTAACGCTGATGCCGCTGGTGACCATCGATCTGGGTCCTGACTCCCTGCTCTGCGCAGGCCAGGCCATAACGCTCGATGTGGGTACCGCTGGCCTGACCTATTCATGGACGACCAGTGCCACTACGCAATCGATCGTCGCAACGACCACGAACAACTACGGCGTTTCCGCGACCAACGGCTATTGTTCCGGAAGTGACGACATCACGCTGACCTTCCAACCGGCACCTACGGATGTGCTGGTGGACAAAGCGGCCTGCATCGACGAGCCGATCACGTTGGATGCTGGTAATGCAGGATCCGCTTATCTCTGGAACACGAACGCCACGACGCAGCAGATCACGGTCAGTACCGCAGGTGTGTACAGCGTGACGGTCACCAATAGTGCCGAATGCGCGGAAACGTTCGATGCGACGGCGACCTTCATCGGATATCCTGTCGTTGAGCTGGGACAGGATACCGTGCTCTGCGAAGGGGATATGCTCGATCTGGACGCGGGCAACTCCGGGGCATCATTCCTTTGGAGCACCGGACAACATTCCCAAACGATCACGGTGGACCATAGCGCGGACTATGCCGTGTCCGTGGACAACGGCTATTGCGTGAGCCGGGATACGATCACCACGATCTTCAATCCCCGACCGGACAGGTTGGGAACGCACCAGTACTTCACCTGTCTGGATGACGAGCCGCATTATGTGGTGATCAGCGGAGGGAACGGCAACGACCACCATGACTGGAGCACGGGTGAGCAGACCCAGGTGATCCTCGCCGGTGCGTACGGCTGGTACTTCGTGGATATCACCAACCAGTTCGACTGCGCGGTAAGAGATAGCGCGCTGGTCAGCGAGTTCTGCCAGCCCACGCTCTTTGTACCGAACACGTTCACTCCGAACGGCGACGGCACCAACGATGTATGGCTCGTAGCCGGAAAGAACATCGGATATTTCGACCTGAACGTTTTTGATCGCTATGGCCAGGTGATCTTCCACAGCGAGAACCCGGCGTTCGGATGGGATGGGAAGATCAATGGCGTTGAAGCCATGAATGACGTTTACGTGTGGCGGATGGAATACCGCTTCATCGAGAAGGTGGACGGTGATCAGGGCGTGAACCACAAGCAGCTCGGCCACGTGACCGTCCTGCGCTAGCGACGTAGGTCGAACTCGTCGGCTTCAGCCGCGACCGGGAATTTCTGACGGAACTCTTCCAGCGAGCCACGATCCAGTGTGCATGTCACACACTGTTCTTGTGCCTGCCCACATGCGGCCATGGGCTGTCCCTTCGGGTCGATCACGACCGAATCCCCGGAGTAGTGGATGCCCTTGCCGTCCATGCCGACGCGGTTCTCCCCGAGCACATAGCACTGGTTCTCGATGGCCCGTGCGATGAGCAACTGGCTCCAGGGGTAACGTCGCGCTTCTGGCCAGTTGGCCACGTACAGGATCGCGTCGTAGTCGCCCCGGTTGCGCGCGAAGACCGGGAAGCGAAGGTCGAAGCAGATCTGCAGGAGCAGGCGCCAGCCGTGCCAGTCCACCACCACGCGATCGCGTCCGGCGGAGTAATGACTGGTCTCATCAGCGAAGCGGAAAAGGTGGCGCTTGTCGTAGACCGCGACCTCTCCGTCGGGCTTGACGAACAACCCGCGATTGAACCGCCTTTCGCCATCGCGTATGATCACACTGCCGTATAGCGCGGCGTCCAGCGCCTTTGCCTGTTCGCGCATCCAGGCCACGGTCGGGCCGTTCATGTCCTCGGCCATCTCAGCGCTGCGCATACTGAAGCCTGTGGTGAACATCTCGGGCAGGAGTACAAGGTCCGTGGTACCCTTAAGAGCGGTCAGCTTCGGACCGAGCATCGCCCGGTTCGCGGCCGCATCCTCCCAATGGAGCATGCTCTGTACAAGCGTCACCCTCAGATGGCGCATAGCTTCTCGATGGCGTTGTCCAAGGTTTCGCCCTGCTTGGCGAAGCAGAAGCGGAGGATGCGCTGCCCCTTCGGCGGATCCTTGTAGAAAACGCTGATGGGAATGGCGGCGACCCCGAACTCCTGCGTCAGGTGCTTGGCGAAGTCGATGTCCGGTTCATCGCTGATCCGGCTGTAGTCGGCGAGCTGGAAATAGCTGCCCTCGCAGGCAAGTGGTTCGAAGCGCGAGGCCCGGAGGCCGATGAGGAAGCGATCGCGCTTTTCTTCGTACAGCGAGGGCACGTTCTCGTAGTTCTGTGGGTCCTTCAGGTATTCCGCCAGCGCGTGCTGCATAGGTGTGTTCGCGCTGAAAACGTTGAACTGGTGCACCTTCCTGAACTCGGTCATCAACTCTTTTGGTGCCAGGGCATAGCCCATCTTCCAGCCGGTGGTATGGAAGACCTTGCCGAAGCTGAAGATCACAAAGGCCCTATCGCGCAATTCCGGGTAGTTGATCGCCGAAGCGTGCGGTTCGCCATCGAAGACCAGGTGCTCATACACCTCATCGCTCAGCAGGATGATGTCCGTGTCGCGCAACAGGTCAACGATGCGCCGCATGTCCGCGTCGCGCAGGATGGTACCCGCCGGGTTGTGCGGCGTGTTGATCATGAGCACGCGCGTGCGGGGTGTGATGGCCGCCTTCACCGCATTCGCATCGAACTTCATATCGGCGCCTAAGCGTACATGCACCGGCTCGCCACCGAACAATTCCACCGTGGGCGAGTAGCAGTCGTAGGCCGGGTCCACGATGATGACCTCGTCACCCGGATGCACGATCGCGCCCAACGCGGTGAAGATGGCCTGCGTGCCGCCCGCTGTCACTGTGACTTCCGTCTCGGGGTCGTAACGGAAGGAGTAAAGCCGCTCCACCTTGTTGCTGATGGCGTCGCGCAACGCGGGCAGGCCGGGCATAGGCGCATACTGGTTGTGGCCCGCCCGCATGGCCGTGTTCACCAGGTCGCTCAGCTTCTCATCGATCGGGAAATCGGGGAAACCCTGGCTGAGGTTGATGGCACCGCACTCGGCCGCCAGCTTGCTCATCACCGTGAAGATGGTGGTGCCGACATGCGGCAGTTTGCTCTTCAGGTGCATATGAGCGCCATGTTGATTCACTCCTGCGTCACCGTCGCCACCAAATAGTCGCGGTGCAGACGTGCGATATGCTCGAGGCTGATGCCTTTCGGGCATTCCACCTCGCAGGCGCCGGTGTTGCTGCAGTTGCCGAAGCCTTCCTTGTCCATCTGCTCCACCATGGCCAATGCGCGACGCTTGCGCTCAGGCTGGCCTTGAGGTAGGCGGGACAACTGTGAGACCTTTGCAGCAGTGAACAACATCGCAGAGCCGTTCGGGCAAGTGGCCACGCAAGCACCGCAACCAATGCAGGTCGCCGCATCGAAGGCCTTGTCGGCATCATCCTTCGGGATCGGGATCGCGTTGCCGTCGACGAGATTGCCGCTGGTGTTCACGCTGACGAAACCACCGGCCGCTTGGATGCGATCGAAGGCACCACGGTTGGTCGCAAGGTCCTTGATCACAGGAAAGGCAGCACTGCGCCAGGGTTCAACATAGATGGTGTCGCCGTCCTTGAATTTGCGCATGTGCAACTGGCAGGTGGTGATGCCACGACCCGGGCCGTGCGCCTCGCCATTGATGAAGAGGCTGCACATGCCGCAGATGCCCTCTCGACAGTCGTGGTCGAACGCGATGGGGTCATCGCCCTTGCGCACGAGGTCGTCGTTCAGCACATCGAGCATCTCCAGGAACGACATGTCCTCGGACACATCGTTCACCGGATAGTCGACGATCTTGCCTCTGTCGTTCGGGCCGTTCTGGCGCCAAACTTTCAATGTCAATTTCATGTTGCCCATCTGCCTTCTGTTTCAGGTCGACCCGGTGGGTCGACGCTACATGATCACTTGTATGAACGTTGCGTCAACTTGACCTCTTCGAACGTGAGCGCTTCCTTGTGCAGGTTCGCCTTGCCGGCATCGCCTGTCCATTCCCACGCCGCGACGTACGCGTAGTTGTCGTCGTCTCGCTTGGCCTCGCCTTTCTGCGGACCGTCCATCTCCTGGTATTCCTCGCGGAAGTGCCCGCCGCAGCTCTCGTTGCGGTTAAGCGCATCCAAGCACATCAGTTCACCCAGCTCGAGGAAGTCGGCCACGCGACCGGCCTTCTCCAACTCCTGGTTGAAGGCGTTGCCGCTGCCCGGCACGCGCACATCGCGGTAGAACTCCTCGCGGATCTGGCGGATCTCAGTGATCGCCTCTTTCAATCCTTCGGCGTTGCGCGCCATGCCGCACTTGTCCCACATCACCTTACCCAAGCGACGGTGGAAGTCGTCGACGGGCTTCGTGCCCTTGTTATTGAGGAAGTGGTTGATGCGGTCCTTCTGCTCCTTCTCCGCAGCGACGAACTCCGGTGAATCGGTCTTGATGGGACCGGTACGGATGTCATCGGCGAGGTAATCGCCCACGGTGTATGGGATCACGAAATACCCATCGGCCAGGCCTTGCATCAGTGCTGAAGCACCAAGGCGATTGGCCCCGTGATCGCTGAAGTTGGCTTCGCCCAGCGCGAAGAGACCCGGAACGGTGGTCTGCAGGTTGTAGTCCACCCAGAGGCCGCCCATGGTGTAGTGCACGGCTGGGTAGATCTTCATCGCGTGGTCGTAGGGGTTCTCGCCGACGATGTTCTCGTACATGTCGAAGAGGTTGCCGTACTTCTCGCTGACAACCGCGCGACCTAGCTCGGTGATCTTCTCCTTGCTCGGCTTCTCGATCTTCTTCACGTTCGCCTCGAGCTTGCCGTAGCGCTCGATGGCCGCGCTGAAGTCGAGGTACACGGCCTCACCGGTCTTGTTCACACCGAAGCCCGCATCGCAACGCTCCTTGGCGGCGCGACTGGCCACGTCGCGTGGCACGAGGTTGCCGAAGGCCGGGTAACGACGCTCGAGGTAGTAGTCGCGATCAGCCTCGGGAATGTCGCTGCCCTTCTTCTTTCCGTCGCGGATCGCCTTCGCGTCCTCGAGTTTCGCGGGCACCCAGATGCGTCCGTCGTTCCGCAACGACTCGCTCATCAGCGTGAGCTTGCTCTGGTGTGTGCCGCTAACTGGAATGCAGGTCGGATGGATCTGCGTGTAGCACGGGTTACCGAAGAAGGCGCCGCGTTTGTGCGCTTTCCATGCGGCGGTGACGTTGCTGCCCATGGCGTTCGTGCTCAGGAAGAACACGTTGCCATAGCCGCCAGTGCAGAGAAGCACCGCGTGTGCACCATGGCGTTCGATCTCGCCCGTGATGAGGTTGCGTGCAATGATGCCGCGCGCCTTGCCATCCACGATCACCACATCCAGCATTTCGTGCCGGTCGAACATCTGCACCGCGCCCTTGCCCACCTGGCGCATCAATGCGCTATAGGCGCCAAGCAGCAACTGCTGACCGGTCTGTCCGCGGGCGTAGAACGTGCGGCTCACCTGTACACCACCGAACGAACGGTTGTCCAAGAGTCCGCCGTAGTCGCGGGCGAAGGGCACGCCTTGCGCCACGCATTGGTCGATGATGTTCGCGCTCACTTCCGCCAGGCGATACACGTTCGCTTCGCGCGCACGATAGTCACCGCCTTTCACGGTGTCGTAGAACAGACGGTAGGTGCTGTCACCGTCGTTCATGTAGTTCT
>CAZYPC010000041.1:0-36895 GCA_964649165.1 uncultured Chryseobacterium sp. | reverse complement strand
ATTGGCGCTTTGGGTGTTCGGCATGTCCACAGCGATCACGCGGGTGGCGCTGTTGATGCGCGTGAGGTCATCCTCCCCGAAGGGTAGCACCACGAGCACCTTCCAATAGCGGGCGGGCACGGCGATGTTGCCCCCGGCAATGCTGGTGGTGAGGCCTCAGCGCACGCACCTCGCGCTACGGCACACGATTACCGGAACAACTCGTCGATCACCTCGTGGTCCTGTTCTTCGGTGGTGCCATGTGGTGACAAGGCGATGTGTATGCCTTCATGGGTGATCAAGCGCTCCATGGTTTCTGTGAGCGCCTGATTCCCGGCCTCGTGCTTGACGAAGATCCGGCCATCCGGTGCCGCGAAAGCCGGTCGCGACGTGGCGTCCGAATTGCCGGGAAAACGAGCCACCAGTGCAGGCCATTCCCCTGCGGGCACCAAACGCGCCGCCTGTATCGCTTTGAGGGCCGAGCGCAGATCGCTGTCCGTAAGCTTGATGCCGAGTCGGTGTTGAACGATCGACGCTAGACGAGACCAGCGCCTCTTGAGTTCCTGCCTGGCCGCTTCCTTGTTCTTTTGGAACATGCGGGACTGAGCGTCCACACTGGTAGGAGGTAGTGCGCCCGGCTCCTTGACCCCATCCGGCTCGCCCGGAGCATCGTAATAGAGAACGAAGTAGCGCGCGCTCTCTCGCACCGCCCGCACACCGACCACTTGGTCGATGCCGATCCCCTTGTTTCCAAGCAGCGCGGTGACCACGGCCGCATTGGGCGCGTCCCAACAACCGGAAGTGGGGCACCACTGCCCGTCACGCAGCGCGGTCCGGATGGTCCTGAGGTCCATGCTTTTCTCCAGAAGCGTATGCCGTACGTCTTCCACGTTGTGCGCGTGCAATTTTTCCAATTCATCCTTCAATACCGGAAGCGCTTCCTTCATGTTGCGCTCATGCACCTGCCGATGGACCCGTTGCAATGAGATCAGTCTAACTTCTGCGGTCGTCAAATCCGGTGCCGCCATCAGGTCTTCGAACATCACCAGGCTACCGAGACAGATGCGCATCTTGACCTGTTCCAGTTCTTCGATCGCATATTCCTGTCCTATGCAGGGGGAACAGAGCAAGAGCAGGAGCGCTTGGCAAAATTCCCTGTATGGTAGCGATGAACGCATCAGATGTAAAATTGAAAGAAATTCGGCGAGCTTGGCCTCGGCATCCCCGCCCTCGCGCGGGCTCAGCGCTTCACGAAACGGAAGGGCACCCGATCCCCAGTAGCGGGTACGATGGAGCCCCGGTACACGCCGGCCTCCAGTCCGCTGATGTCCAGCTCCAGTTGTAGGCCCTGGCCGCCGGGCGCGTTCCGCCGTCGCACCACCTGGCGGCCCACCGCATCCATCACCAACAGGTCATAGGCACCGGGCGGGAAGCCCGGGGCTTGTACCTCGATCCGATCCGTGGCCGGGTTCGGGAATACGCGTAATGGGACATCCGCTGCCGCCGCACTACCGGCCGCCGTGGAGAAGTCCGCCACCTTGTAGCGTACCCGGAGCACCTCGTTCTGGGCGTCGTTGATCTCGCACAGGGCGATGGTTTCCTTGGCCAGGTCGTTGACGAAATGGAAGGTGACGGTGGTGTCTGCTCCGAGCGGGGCGCCCATGCCGTACTGGCTGATGCAGACATCGGTCATATCGAGCCAGCCCAGCGGTGCGATCTTCGCATCGATCCGCGTTTCGGTGTACATGGTCCGCTTTTCCCGCAGCACCTCGTAGCTGCCACCGGGTATGGTGATCGTTCCCCAGGCGTCCACCACGCCGAGAACACTGATCGTGGTGCGCATCCGGATCGAATCATTGGTGGGGAACTGGGTGGTCCAGCCGGGCGGCATTTCGCTGGGTTGGTAGTAGTGAAGGGTGTAGAGGCTCGCCTGGCGGATATCAAAGAAGTTGAGCGGAGCCCAGCTGATGGGCAGCCCCTGCGGGGTCCACTGCACGGTCCATGAAGAACCGAGTTGGAGCGGATCAACGCCGAAGGAGCCCGGCTGGCTGACCTCCGTGGCGGAAACGTTCAGGTAGTCCTCCTGGTCGGGCAGCGCGTCCGCGGGTGCAAGCATCAGCGCGGCACCCGGGAAATCGGCAGCCCCCACGCCGGTGGCCGGGTCGCGGTAGATCGCCTCCCACGTGCTGTCGGCTTGTAGCGCGGAGAGGTCCCACACCTGGTTGCCGCCCGGCGGGGTGTACACCGCGTTGATGGCGTTGGGCTGGTTGCCGAAGGCGTAGTGCAAGGTGTCCCCCACCACGGGGAACACGCTGTTGGTAACGGTGATCTGGGCGTGCGCGGTAAGGGTGACCAGCGCGAGGGCCATCGATGTGGAAGCGGTGCGGACCATGTTCAAGTCGGATCGGGGATATGAAGGTATATATCCCCCTGCTGTCGCCCGTGTTCGGCTCGCGCCGCAACGCAAGCGAGGCGGTCACTGGTGTCCCCCACACTGGCGCGAGCGTCTTCCGCTCGTGCTCTTCGCCCTCAATTCACCGGCCCCGCATCCACCCCCACTTCCAGCAGTCCTTGTAGCTCCGTGCCCAGCGCGTTCAGCACATCCAAGCCCGTGCTGTCCTCGATGGCGTCCACACTGGTGCGGTAATCATACCACTCCAGGGCATTGGCGCTTTGGGTGTTCGGCATGTCCACAGCGATCACGCGGGTGGCGCTGTTGATGCGCGTGAGGTCATCCTCCCCGAAGGGTAGCACCACGAGCACCTTCCAATAGCGGGCGGGCACGGCGATGTTGCCCCCCGCGATGCTGGTGGTAAGGCCGCCGTTGCTGCCGCTACCGCCGTTGCCGTAGCCACCGCTGAGGATGTAGAGCTCGTTGCCCTCAGCGGCGAGGTCGCGGGCGTAATCCTCCAGGTCCGCCCACACCTGCTGGTTGAGGTTGGGCGCTTGCGGGCAAATGTTCGCCATGTAGAAAGTAACGGCGTTGTCCGCATCGGAGCCGTCGCGGTCGTCGCTGGGGCACATGTGGCCGCGGTCGAAACCGCTGTTGGTATAGTCCCCATGCACGGCGGCGAAGAAGCCGTTGGGCAATAGCGGGTCCGGCTCAAAACAATCGCAGCGCTCGGCCGTGCCTTTCCAAGCCATGCTCAGGTGCCAGCTTACCCAGCGGGCCAGGCCCCGGCTGTTGTCGTAGCCCACCACGTACTGCGGGTGTACCAGCAGGTAGTTGTTGGCCATCACCACGCTGGCCACGGCGCCGCTGGGGTTGCCCAGGGCCATGTTGTCATCGCGCCCCGGGATGGTCTCGGGGGGCGGTGGGGTCGTGGTGGTGGTGGAGGGCTCGGGCGCTACTTCTTCCTCCTTACGGCACGCGCTGGCAAGCACCGCGCAGGCGCAGAAGGCAGCGAGGGAGAGTCGCATGGGGCAAATAGACGGCGAAGGGCCTCCGCCGGTGCGGGTGGTGAGCAGGGGTTATCAACGGCGGGGAACGGTGGCATATAAGCCTGGAAACCGCCCTGAGCCTGAAGGCGCCGGGGGCCCTTCCGCGAGGCGCGCCGGGAAGAAAGAGAACGCCGCCCGCCCTTCACCTCCTTCGCTGCCCGAACACACTCGGCATCAGCCATTCGAGCGTGATCGCCACAACGGCCGACACGATCACAAAGGCGGTGGTTTCAACCCGCTGTTCCGGATGTTCCAACCACCGGTAGTACCCTTCCACACCCACCAACCCCAGAATGGCGAAGAGCAGCAAGCTCCCAGCATTGTGCAACTTGGTTTGATGCTCAGCCTGTAACATGCCCACTGTCGTGTAGAACTGCACGCGCACACGCAGATACAGCAGATACACCCCGAGGAAGATCAGCTTCAACAACAGCGACGGTATGACCTGCACGGGCGGGTATACATGCCCGACACTGAGTAGCAGGAAGGTCCAGTCTTGCGCCAGCTGTACCGCGTTCCTGGGTTCGCGGGTTACCTGCACGGGTCCACTGCTCGTTCCTGGGAGGAACTGCCGCAACGCGGTGAGCACGTTCTCGTAGTCGGATGCGTCCGGTAGCTGCAATGAACCGGCATAAACCTGCAAGCGGGCGAGTTGATGCGGGGTCGCGTTCTGGCCGATACGGCGCACCGCCTCTTCCAATCCTTCCCGATAGCGATCCCGCATTTCCTTGCGCACCACGCCTACACCATCCTGGGCTCCGGTTTCTATCCGGACCCGCTTGCTTTCCTTCTCTTCGGCCGAGAGCGTTCCGGCGTAGAGCTTCTTCAGGTCTTCCCCCGCCAATCGCACACATTCGGTGTAGCCACCGCGCGCGTGGTCCACGTAATCCGGGGTTGCCAAGGCATGCCATCTATGCAGTTGGCTCTGGCGGAGCGCATGGCCTCGCTTGTTCGTGGTCTGCCGGGTATGCGTGGCGCATACGTCAGACAGGTGCTTGGCGGAACCCTTGGCGAGATCCTTCTTGTGGGCCTCGGCAGTCGCGCGCAGTCGCTTGGCGTAGAGGGACATGGTCATGAGCTGGTGCAGTGGTTACACCGGTCCACTTTCGAGTACAGGCAGGGGCTAGGCCCAGTGCCGGCAGCGAGGTGGTAAGCCCATCACAGCGCGCACAGGTAGCCTCCTAACCGCACAAAGTCCGAATGGATCCGATAGGGAGCATGGTCAAGGTTTGGTGCGTTGAAGATAATTACCGCGAGGACACTGAACAAATTGACGGTGCCGTCCCTTGGGATCCTTCCGGCATCGGCCTGCACTCATCCGGTCCATCGTTCCCCATCGAACCGGTCCCAACACTCGGCTACTCTTATAGACACAAGATCTAGCCCCGGTCGTCCTTGTTCATTTGCGGCGATGCGAGGGGATCCTATATTTGCCGGTAATGACGAAATAAGATGGATGCATTTGTTCCATACGCTCATCGCTATGAACCCGAGGTTCTGTTGACGCGCCCACTGCTGGCCATCGGAACAGAAGCCCCTTTGTTCGACAATATCCCGCGCTTGGCCAGCGCCATTTCCAAAGCGCCCGCGAAGGACCTTGCGGGGATACCCAAGGAGCAGCGGGAGCGCTTGAAGAACATGCTCAGCGTGAAGACCCAACTCTACGAGTCGCTGCGGTATGCGCCTGACAAGGGCATGAGCCCGTATTTGCGCGAAGCGTTGTTCCAGACGGCGATGCGCAGATGTCGCGAACTATCGGGCGACGCGGTCCGCTTCCAACGTCTCTTCGAGCAGACGTTGCCACAGCGCGGCGGCAACCGCTCGCCCATGAGCGCCTCGTTCGCGAATCACCATATGCTTCACTCGGAATTCGCGTCTGCGCGGCACATTCGCTTCATCACGCGCGACCCGGATATTTTCCTGGAGCCAGGCTCCCATGACCTCTTCACTTCCTTGGTGTCCAGTTGGCTTGTTCAGCCCACAGGTCTGAACATCGATTTCTTCTTGAATGATGCGGGCCATGCATTCGGTTATTGGATGCGCCACATGGTGAAGGTGGTGTACAACCGGTTATCCCGTGACCCGTCAGTGGCCACCTGTCCGGGAAAGGAAACGCTCGAACGGTTCATCTATGCGGAACACGTCCCCGACGGCGTGCGCTTCCTTGAAGTGAGGGATGCTGCACTCTTTGTGCAACCCATGCTGATCATCACCTCCCGATTGGAACAGCCCGCGCGTGGGTATACCATCGACCGCTCGGGTGCTGCGCTGAACTACGTATCCATCAACACGGCCGATGTGGATAACCTCACAGGGAATATCCTACCGCGTTTCGTGCCCGCTAGGGAGCCTGCTCTTGATGAGGTGCCGAGTGGTCTGGTCCCGGACGAAGCGGCCGTGTGACCCTCATTCGCCTCGACGATGCTCGAGTCCTGGGCAGCTTCGCACATGCATGTGGCAACAGGTTTGGACCGCTGCCTCATCCCTCCATCTTCTTTCTTACCTGCTGGCAGTAGCACGGCACCAATCCGCTTTCCACGGCCTTCACGATGAGCTTGTGGCGCGTGTCCACCCCGAACTTCGCGTAGAGCTTCTCCTTGTGGGTTTTGAAGGTGCTGAGGGAGATGCCCAACTCGGCAGGCATCATTTTCTCCAGCAGGCAGTCCGCCCGGCATAGCAGTACCAGCACATCCCATTCCCGGGGTCCCAAATGGGGTGCGACCTCCCCTTCCCGCTGCTCCTTCGGGCACATGCCGAAAGTTGGCGGTCGGCTCCGGCCGAGTCAATCCCCTGTTCAGGGTAATTTCACGTCATGGCCCGGCCACCCCTTTTCCACAGATGGCGCGGTCAGGCCCACGCTCACGGCAACTGCTCCACACGCAAACTGTTCGGCGTGGTGCTGCCCACGTTCAACAGGATCGGATCGCGGTCGTTACCACTACCCGTGTACTTGGCGACGCCGTCCATGTTCACGTCCGTGCGGAAATAGCCGCTCACGGTATTGTTCGGCGTGGTGCTGCCAACCATCACGAGGATGGGATCACGATCGTTGCCGCTGCCCGTGTATTGGATGTTCACATCGCCGTTCGTGTTGCCGGCCCAGAGCACCTGAACACTGCCAGCGGCCTTGCGCGCCGCCGTGCCGTACGTACCGAGCGCGGTGGCCGTAAAGTCCACCGCGGTGGCCGTGCCGCCCAGCGCGATGCCCTGGGAAGTCACGCAACCGTTGTGGTTGCGGTGCCGAACGGCCACGCGGTAGGTCCCGGCCGTTGAGCAGAAGCCGAGCGGGTTCACGCCATCGACCGCGGTGATGTCGCCATCGCGTTGCAGTAGGCCCACCTTGCGTTCAAGCACCGTGGCTCCCGTGGCCGCGTCGCGTAACTCAACGAGCACCCAATCCACGATCGCATTGTTGCCGATGGTGGCGAGCACACCCGTGGTGGTCGAATTCTGACCGGTGATGGTGAAACCCAACGCCGTGTAGGGCTCGCTCAGCGGCAGCCAACCCTGCTTGCGCAGCGAATCCGTCATCAGGCCCTCGGCCTCTTTGTAGGGGCCTTCGAGCAGGACCCTGGCCGCCACCAGTATCGGCGGAGAAACCTCACAAGGTGCCGCGAGCGTGGTGAAACTGTGGTTGTTGGAGAACTCCGAGCCTCCTCCCCCGCCTTGTGTTCCGCCCTGGCAGATGGAGCGGACCTGCACGTCATATCCGGTGGATGCGGCGAGTCCTCCGAGCGCATGGCTGTTGGTGGTGATACCAGACACCGTCGTCCAGGTGCTGCCCGCCGTCGGTTTCCAGCGCAGTTCGTAGCTCGTGGCCGATAGCACGGCCGGCCAGTTGATCGTCGCGCTGTTGTAGGTGATGGCGCTGCTGGTCACATTGTCCGGGCGACCGCATGCGTTACCGTAGAAACTCGCGTACAGGTTGTAGCACTGCACCGCGTTGAACGCCCCGGCATTCCCTACCACGCGGATGCGATACGTACCGGCTGATGCGCTGTGGTTGATGGACTCGTAGTTCATTCCGCTGTTGGTGGATGAAGCGATGATGGTGCCGGCGTTGTTCAGCAGGTAGAGGTCGTAGTTCGCCGCCAGGCCACTGAGGAAGATGTTGAGGTTGCCGGTGATCGCCAGTGTGAATGTGTAGTGGTCCTGGTCCGATGCCGTACCGATCAGCGCGTTCACCGTGGCGGGCAGGGTGATGGCCGCCGCGGTCTGCCAGGTCTCGTTCGGTTCCATCGCATCCGGGCACGGTGCGGGCGTGGTGAACGCGGTGCTTGCCGAGTATGGCGAGGTGCCCGATGCGCACACGGCCATCACCTGGAACTCGTACGCTGTGGTAGAGGCCAGCCCCGTGAGTGCGTAGCTCGTGACCGTGAGACCGGTCACATCATTCCATGTCGGGCTGGCCTGAGCCTTCCAACGCAGGTTGTAGCTCGTGGCTCCGGTGTTCGCCCAATTCAAGGTGGCGCTGTTGGCGTTCATCGGGCTCACGGTCCGATTGCCGGGCACATCGCACGAGGTACCGCACACGAGCAGGCACGTGGCGGCGTTCGTACGGTCCACGATCACCTGCTTGGGCTGCGGACCGAAGCCATAGCTGAGATTGATGCCCGTCCCTCCGATGAGGTGGCAGTAGCTCATGACGGTGCCTCCACCGGCGGGGAGGCCGGCGTTCGGGCAACTGCCTTCCGTGTATCCGGCCGTGGGCCCACATCCGTCGATCGCGGTACCATTCCCGTTCCACACACAGGCGTGGGTGTGGTTGCTTCCGAGGTTGTGCCCTTGCTCGTGCGTCACCACCATCACACTCCAACTATAGGTGGGCACATTGTTGTACGAACTGTTGATGCCGCTGTACGCCATGCGCGAACTGGTGCCGCCGCACAGCACGTTCAGCCAAGCCACGCCGCCATAGCCGCCGTAATCGAGCAGGTGCGCCACGTCCCCGTTGAAGCTCGTGCGCGTGGTCCCGAACTGGCTCAGTCGCGATGAACTGCTGGTCCCATTGTACGGGCTGGGCACGTCCCAGACGAAGGTCTCGAGCAGGCTTACGTCCACCCCGTCATTGGCGAAAATGGTGGCGCTCTGGTTGAACAGGCCGGTCATGTAGTTCACCGTGTTGGCGATGCTCCCTTTGTTCTGGAAAATATCGTACGCCGCCTCCCAGTACCACCGGACACAGCGCGTACTCCGGTCGTCGGATGTCGTGGTCCCATGGTCGTGAGGATCATACGGCGCATCGGGCGTGCCGCATGCGAACGCGTTCGTGCCCAGGAGATCGCGCTCCCGGTACAGCACATGCAGGTTCTCCAGGGCACGATCGAAGCGCCCGATGACGCGCTGGCCATCGGCATCGGAGATCAGGCCCATCAACTCGCCTTCGAACACACTGATGGACACGAGCGAGGCCGGGTCGCCTTCAACGATGCCGCGGTAATGCACGGCGGCAGGCGCTTCCACGGTGCGGCCATCGCTGGCCCTCCGCACGGTGAAGTCATCCGTTGTCACGCGCGCCCGCTCCAGATCCAGGTGCATGGTCCCATCCGTCATCGGGATCTCCAGCGCGATGAACCGCTCCTGCGAACTGATGAGCGCACGAGCGGCTCCGCGATCGTATCTCAGCACCTGCGCGGCCCTACAGGCGGTGCGCCAAAGCGCATTCGTTGCCTCGGTCGGCGGCTCGCGCTCGAACAGTCGCACCGGCGTGAACGAAGCGCGGGCGGCCTTGAGCTCGGCCATGCGCTGAGGAACGAGGCCCTGCCCGAACAGGGTTGTGATCGCCAGGTATGAGGCGAGCAGACACGGATAGCGGAGCATGGCCGGCTTGAGTTGATGTCCACCAAAGTACGGGAACGTCGTGTGCGGCCGGAGCGGAACGACAACCACGTTGCGTTCGCCGACCCCTGATGATCCCGGGGCTGGAATGCGGAACTGACGACTTCCGGGACAGACTTGGCCGAACGACAGTATCCGGCCCCAGTTGATCGCATACGGAAGCTCAGTCTATCTTTTGCGCATCTCCTGTTCCACCAAGCCACCTCGATGCGCCGAGCGAGCTCTCTTCGAACCGCCATACATGGTGCCGCATGGTTCATGGCTGTATGCATGTGTCGTGCCCAAGGGTTCACGCATCACCACACGGTGATACCACCATCGAGTGCGGAGTTCGCGACCGGAAAGCTGGGCTGGTCCATCGCCGTTGGCGGAGAACGGGTCGTAGCGGGCGCCCCGCTGGCGCTTCCCGGTGGTGGTGCCGTCGCGTGGTCCACCTCGGAGTTCCTGTCGGGTCCTCAACCTGCGTTCACAACGATCATCGATGGCGATGAACGGTCCGGTGCGAGTGTCGCGGCGCACGAGGACGTCCTTGCCATGAGCACCTGCTCCGCCTTGGATGATGGCTATTGCGCAACGGATCCGAGCAGCGTCTTCCTCTTCGAATACGATGGCGGGTGGTCCGCCCTGGCTACCATCCAACGCCCACCGTGGGTGCATGGCGCGTTCGGCCACGCACTCGCGATCCATGGTGACCATCTGGCCATCGGAGCCGAGCGTTCGAACGAGCCTGGAGCGGAGATGTCGGTGGTCTATCTGTATGAACGGGCAGGTGGCTCCTGGCCGACATGGCCCACCGACTCGCTCGTGGGCGATGGCGACGGTAGCGATCGCTTCGGCACCGCCCTGGCCATGGACCCGGAGCATCTGCTCGTCGGCGCCTACCGGGACCATGAACTGGGCGCGGATGCCGGGGCCGCATACATGTTCAGCTACGAACCGGGCGCACAGGCGCAATGGATCCTGATGCGCAAACTCCTGGCGTCGGATGGTGTTACCGGTGATGCGTTCGGCCGCGCCGTGGCGCTCGATGACCACCGATGCGCGGTCGGTGCGACCGGTCATGCGCTCGACTCGGTGCGGTGTGGTGCGGTCTATGTTTTCGACGAAAATGAAGGCATCCAGGGCAATTGGGGAGAGGTGGCTGCACTCTCACCGATCCAGCCACGTGAAGGGATGGGCTACGGTATGAGCATCGCCCTGCTGGGGGACAAACTGGCCGCTGGTGCTCCTCTGGACCCGATCACGTTTCCCGGCCTCAGCGGATCACTTGACGTGCACACGCGCTCGGACCAATGGGAGCCGACCCAGTACATCTCGCCTACCGATCTCGGACTCGTGAGCGTGGGTAGTCGCTGTGGTCAATCCCTTGCCCTGGTGGAGGACGCCTTGCTGGTGGGCGCGCCCTGGGCCATCATCCCTGGTCAGACCAGCACCACTGGCGGTGGCATTCTCGTTTTCAAGGAAGAGCCGATCGGGATGGGCGAACAACGCATCGCGCAGCCACGCCTCTGGCCGGTGCCTGCGAACGATCGTCTCTTTATTGCGGTCGATCCTGGACCATCAGCAGGGATCACCGCAACTGTTGTTGACGCCATGGGTGTGCGACATCCCCGCGCAGCGTCGACTACCCAAGGAGTTCTCGCCGTTCCCTTGGATGATCTCGCCACGGGTGTCCATACGCTCCTGCTTACTGAGAGCACCACCGGCCGGGTCGTTGCCCGGGGCTGCTTCGTACACCAACGGGATCACTGATCGGGCACCAGAAAGAAGGTGTGCTCGAAGCCGGCGTTCAGGTACGGATGCATCGTGCCGATAATGCTGACCTGTCCCTGCGTGCCTGATACCGCGATCGCTCGCAGACCCTGGCCGGGCACGATCACCTCGCGATCCACAACGGCGCCGTTCGCATCAAGCTTCGCCAGCACCAGGTCGCTGGTGAGATCACCATTGAACCAGGGTGGGACGGCTGAGGCTTCATGATCCTGCATCGCGATCCGGATACTCCCGTTGCTGACCTGGGCACAATACGCCGCGAGCGGATGGCCGATGGAAACGGGGTCCGAAACAGCCAGCAAACCGCTGGCTGCGGACGCCACTGTCTGGAAACGGCTGATGAAGGGTCGGATGAAGCCATCCACCGGTCGATGCCCGATGAGCAGGAAAGCCCCGTCCGTGAAGCTGAGCTGTTGCGGCTCCAGATCGCTGCCAGGCAGTATACATTCCTCCGGTGCGGACCAGGCTCCGGCATCCACGTGAAAACCGACCACCCGTGTTTGGTGATGGCCACCCGTCGTTGCGTGATCCAGGACCAAGACCACCTGCCCCGTTGATGCATCACTTGCGTATTGGAGGAAGCGATCGGTCGGCGGGCCCAAGGAGAGATCGGTGGAGGTGATGGGCCCACCAGCGTCACCGGTCGGTATCCACCAGAGCCTTATGCCCGCTGCCGCCTGGGTCTCCCATCGCACCGCGACAGCGATGCCCCCGTTCAACCGGGCGATCAGCGCCCGTTGGCGGGGCAATCCGTCCGGATCGGCCATGGGTTCGGTCGGCGGAACGGTGACCACCGACGCATGTTCCGTGATGTAGCGTCGGACAGGCTCCCCGATGGGATCACCGGTACGCGTCAGGTGGTGCAGCACCATGTGCAACCGATCATCCAAACCGGATTGCAGGCCCGTTCCCACGAGCAAAAGACTGCCGTCGTCAAAGGGTTCCACATCGGTGTAGAGGAGGTCCTCGGGTAGCAGATCCAGGCCCTCGATGCGTCGCGGGAGCTGATCGAGCGCGATACTGCCCTGGAGACGGCCATCACTTCCAAGGAACCGGATATGCGATGTGGACCGGTCGCTTGGCGCCGATTTGCACAGGAGCACGTGCCCACCATCAACATGATCCTTCACGACGACCGTCACCGATCCGAAGGTCCGGAAGTCCCGGATGTTGGGGTATGCCTCTTCTTCGTGGTCCTTCTTGCAGGCCGCAAGCAACACAACGGACAACATCAGCAACGAACCCAGGCGCCATTTCTCCCGAGGGTCGCTGATCCGTATGACGGGTCGCATGCACACCTCGCTCATACGGGGCAATGTAGTCGGTCGCACGATCCGCCGAGCCGATACCATGCCCGGGATCGGCCGTATATTCGATGCGATGACCGCCTGTACACGTTGGACGAGCCATCCCCGCGCCCAGCGGATATCCCTGTTGTTCGCGAGCATGGCACTCGCTCAAGCCGTCGCCTTCGCCCGATCCGTGGACCAAGGCACGGGTGGGACCAGTGTGTTCGCTCGGAACACTTCACCGAGCGGCTTCGAAGAGAACAAGGGCCAGGTGAAGACGCTACAAGGTGAACCTGCGCCATTCGTCCACTTTCGTCTGAGCCGCCAGGGCACGAACATTTTCCTGCTTGACCGGGGTATCGCCTACCAGTTCGAGCGGGCGCACGAGCCCGCAGGCCTTGCTCAATTGCGGAACAAACACTGGAGGAACGCCGAAGAGGAGGCCCGCTTGGAAATGCTCGAGAACGAACTGCGACTGGAGACCTATCGCATGGACGTGGAACTCGAAGGCGCGGACCGGAACGCAAGCATCACCACGGAGGGGCGCAGCATCGACCACACGAACTACTACAACCACGATGCGCTCGATGTGCATACCTACGGTCGGGTGACCTACCACGATGTGTACCCGTATATCGACTGGTCGATCACAGCCACTGAAGCGGGTATCGAGTACGACTTCATCGTGCATCCGGGAGGTGACCCGTCACGCATCCGGATGCGCTACACGGACCACGAGGAGCTCCTGTTGAACGAGGCCGGTGAGTTGATCCACGGCAACCGCCTCGGTCATTTCACCGAGGCCATGCCGGTGAGTTATCAGGAAGGGACGACGATCCCCACTCGTTTCGAACTTCACGGTGATGTCGCGAACTTCGTTGTCGGCCACTATGACAAGCGGAGAACGCTCAGGATCGACCCGCCGCGGCAATGGGGGACGTACTACGGTGGTAGTGGAGGTGAGTATTCCATCAGCGTGGATACAGACGCATCTGGGAACGTCTATCTGGCCGGCTGGACCTCTTCCACCGGCGCGATCGCAACACCCGGATCGCAACAGCAGTCAGGCGCGGGACAGGACGACGGCATGCTGGTGAAATTCAACGGTGACGGGGTCCGACAATGGGGCACGTACTATGGTGGTTCGCAGGCCGACGTCTTCTCCGCTTGTTCCGTGGACGGCTCCAGCGTGTACGCGGCCGGGATGTCCCGATCGGCGGAACTGGCCACCGTACACCAACTCACTTGGGCAGGCGATTGGGACGGGCTCCTGGTCAAGTTCAATGCGCAGAATGGCTTGCGCCAATGGTCGACCTACTATGGAGGCGCGGCTGAAGACCGGGGCAGAGACTGCGATGTGGACGCCATGGGCAACGTATACCTCTCCGGTCTCACTTACTCGGATGAGGTGGGCGCCATCGGTTCCGGTGGCCATCAGAACACGCGCAACGGTGACAAGGATGGTTTTCTGGTCAAGTTCAGCAGTGCCGGTGTCCGCGTTTGGGGTACATACTATGGTGGGACCAACGTGGACGAATCCTTTGGCTGCGCGACCGATGCGTATGGCAGTGTATACCTCTGTGGAGGAACGGGCAGCATTGCAGGAACGAGCATCGCGACAACGAACGGGCACCAACCCGGCTTCGGTGGTGCGGCGGACGCCTATCTGGCCAAGTTCAATGCCGGAGGCGTAAGGCAATGGGGCACTTATTATGGCGGCGCTCAAACCGACTACGGCTTCGCTTGCGCTGTTGACGCCTCTGGAAACACCTACTTGACCGGCGATACGTTCTCGGGTGATGCGATCTCCACCGCTGGGGCCCACCAATCTGTTCTCGGGGGAGGCCGAGATGCGTTCCTGGTCAAGTTCAATGCTGATGGCGTGCGGCTTTGGGGCACGTACTATGGCGGAGTGAATTTCGAATCAGGAAGGGGTTGTTCGACCGATGCGACGGGTCGCGTTCTTCTCGCTGGCGAAACGGAGTCGAGCAGCGGCATCGCCGAGAATGGGCATCAGATGTCCTACGGCGGTGGTGAAGTCGACGGCTACATGGCCGGCTTCGACCCGACCGGTTACCGGATCTTCGGAACCTATTATGGCGGAACATCCCGCGACGAGGCGTATTGTGCGGTGGCCGACGGGATGAGCAACATCTACCTGGTCGGAAGGACGCTATCGACCGACGCGATAAGCACCCCCGACGCGCATCAATCGACCCTCGCCGGCCCTGATGACGCATTCCTCGTCAAATTCGGAGAAGATCCGGATTGTCTGGGTGTGCCCGGCGGACCATCCATTCCGGGTTCGGCGTGCGATGATGCGGACCCTTGTACCATCAACGATGTTTATAGTTCCGATTGCGCATGCTCCGGCACCCTGAACAGCAGCGACCTGGATTCCGATGGCGTACCTGACTGTGCGGATGATTGCCCCACTGTACCGGGGCAGATCGGATCACCTTGCGATGACGGCAACCCCGAGACCATCAACGATCTGATCACGGTCAGTTGCGATTGTGCTGGCGCCCCGTCCAGTTGCACCGTATCGACCGATTGCGACGACCTGAACGATTGCACCTACGATCAGTGCATCGACATGGCCTGTGTTTACACGCCCATTCAACTTGGCTCCATTGACGGTCCTGCGGACGTTCAGGCGCCCGGCTCCTACACCTACGTGACCTCGTGGGGGCTGGGGATCAACGAACTCGTCTGGTCGCTGCCGGAAGGGTGGTCAAGTCCCGACATCTACTGGGATACCCTTGAAGTGGAGATCGGCTTCGTGCCGTCCGGTATGGTCTCGCTCTGCGTGAGCGGTCTCGCCAGCACATGCGAACTGGATACATGTATCCTGGTCATGGTCAACAGTCCGATCGGTCTTGAAGAGCCTGCCGGGGCCTTTCCTACCATACTTGTTCGCCCCAACCCATCGACGGATATCTTCATCATCAACATACCGGAAGAGACTCACGGGAACTTGAGTTTCATCGTATCGGACGTAGCAAGCAGGAATGTGGACGCGCAGGTCGTCAATCGAGGCCCTGGCACATGGTCGATCCGCATGGTGAACGCCCCGCCGGGTGCATATCAACTCCTTGTCGAAGGAGTTGACCAACGCTGGTCAGGCCGTCTGATCGTCTCACCCTGAGGATCGTGCTCATCGATCCAAGGCCAGGAAGAACGTGTGCTGGAGATTCGGGTTCAGGTAAGGATGATGGCTGCCGATGACAATATGCTGTCCGTTCACGTGGAAGAGCCCGATCGGGCGCAAGCCCTGGCGCGGTACGATGAGTCGCGTGCTGACCAGGCCCAGGTCCGGATCCAACTCCGCCAAAACGAGATCGCTCGAAACGTCGTTGAGGAAATAGGGCGATAGCGCTGATGCTTCCTGTATGTTGACCAGCAGTTCTACACGCCCCCCCCATACTCCTGCACAATAGCACGCCACGGACTGCTCAGGCGAACCCAGCCCGGAGAGTATGTGAAGGTTGATGGGACTACCCGTGGTCCTCGTGAATTGCGCTGCGAAGGGCTTGAACCGGCCATCGTTCACATTGGTGACATATCCGACAAGGGTGAACTGTCCATCATTCCATTGCAACTGCTGCGGTTCGATGGGATCGGCGCCGAGCTTCGAACACTCATTCCAATCCCAGCCCGTGAACTGATCTACGGAACTCACATCCTGGGCCGCACCGGTCTGAAGTCCGGAAAGCGTGCTGTCGTAGATCAGCAATGGCTGCCCTGCCAGAGGGTCACAGGCCATCTGATGGAGGCGGCGGCTGGCTCTACCCATCGGAAAACCACCTTCGGTCGGTGGTTGACCTGTGAGCGCTGACGGGAATCTCACTGTGCGCACGAATGACCGTGTTGCGTCCTCATATCGCACGGAAACGACAAGGGTTCCATCCGGCAATTCCTCGCAAAGGGCTTTCTCGCGTGGAAGACCGTATAGATCGGTGTACAGGTCCGCGTCATCATTCACCGTGACCACGGCACCGGAATTGATCCACTTCAAGAAGGTGCTCTTCAATCCGCCACTGCGGTGGAACTTGCGGCCGATCAAGTACACGCCGCCGGACAAACCGGTCGTATTGTGGGCCAGCCCGACAACCGTGAAGTCACCGCTCGCATGGGCCACCAGATCAGTGTAAAGGATCTTATCGCTCTCGAACTCATAGATCACCGTGTCCCCTGCCAACGCGTTGCCGAACGTGTCGGGCAGTTGGTCCAGATCCACGCGGCCACCTGGCTCGCCGGTCGGACCCAGCAGTTGTAGATAGCTCGTCCAGGAACTACTTGGCGAACGCTTGCACAATAGAACGAACCCACCCCATGGGTCCGGCTTCACTTTGACCGGGACCCAGTCGTAGGTCCTGAATCCACCGAGCGGTGGCAGGTCAGTGGACACTTCCTTGCGACAGGACGACAGGTCGACCAACAGGATCACCGCTAGTGACCACCGTACGTAGCGCAGGGCATTCATCGGTGTACCCGATTATACCGGTGATATTTCAGCACGTATTGCACGCCAAGGGTCACGGAAAAAGCGCTCAAGGTCACGCTCCTGTCCAACCAGTAGTAGTTAGTGAGCAGCTCGGTCTCCGTGTAGGTCACGTCCGGCAGGGTGAGCGTGCGCAGGGCATGCCGGTAGCCGCCTTCGAGGATCACCACCGTATGCCCGAGCTTCCTGCCCACTCCGACGCCACCACCGATGGATGCCTGGGTACTCCTGCGCTCGGCCGAACGGTCGAGCGATTTCGGTTGCAGGTAGCGCAGCCCGTCTCCGGAGCGCGCGATATCTACCTCGCACGAGACCACGCTCGACCACGTACCTTCCACGAAAACGTGCGGGACCCAGGGTTGTTCGCCGATCCAGAATTTTTTCTCCACCCCCAAGGAGACCGGCACTTCCGAAACGCGTTCGCGGTAGCTTATCACATCGCTCGATGCGGAATAATCCATCACGCTCCATCCGGCCGAGGCCCGCACTGCCAGGTTCGGGATCACATCCCAGCGCATATCCGCACCCGCTTGCCAGCCATAGCGGCCCTCGTAGGACGGCTGAGGATCCTCATCGAAGACATTTTGCTCAGGGCCAAGCTCCAGCGCGGAACGCTGAACAGCCGCGTGGACTCCCGCCCGCCATTGGCCATGGTCCCTGCCCAGGAGTCCCGTTCCCAGGCCACGTCCACCATGAAGCTGTTCGTACGCGCTGAAGATCTCCGCCTTCGCCGGCAGTTGTACGATCAGCGGGTCGTAGGGCTTGAGCACATAGCGGCGGTCATTGCGGAAGAGCGCCTCCATGGTCCGTCGCATCGCCTTGACGGAGTCGTTCTGCGCTTCGATCACCGCCTTCAGGAAGAGGATCCGTTGCTGCTGGTCCTTGTCCTCCCGACATTGGGGTACCAAGCTGTCCAGCAGATGCAGGCTCTCGAACAGCCGGCCGTCGTCATACAGCGCCTTGGCGTTCCCGTAGGCCTGTTCGCACCCGGTAACGCCCTCTTGTGCACGCGCGGTCATCGCCATGACGATCAACAATGACCCCAGAAACCGGAGATGCATCATGGTGTGCTGGCACATGTTGGTTCCGGCCGACCTTCACCGATGTAGCGCGCCCACTCCTCCTGTGTCCATGACCTACCGGCCAAAGCGCACACTCGCTGCCCCATCGCTCCGCTCTCGGTGAAAACGCGTCGGATCGTCTTGTCCTCGTAGCCAAGGTAAACAACCGATCCAGCCCCGAACGCCATCACGTTCGGGCTGCCGGTAAGCGCCAGGCGGAACGGCGTGGCGGTATTCTCCCTGCGGTCGAAAACGGTGAACTCCTTCACAACATCAGAAAAGGCAATGTGGCGGCCATCCCCTGCTTCCACGGCGATCGACTCGACGCGCTGGCCACCGCCCACGTGCAGGCGGCGCAGCTCACGCTCACCCGGCCGCAATGCCCAAATGCTCCCTTGATGTGAACCGATCAGTACCTCGCCCGGTGCACCTGCGGCCAGGCAGTGCGCGCGGTCGGCATCGCTCAAGGACAATGTGCTCAACGTCCCATCCGCCGTGAGCATGAAGACACGCTCTGTTCCGTTCAACGCGACGATCGTTCCGCTCTTCGCTTCCGTGACCATCGCTCTGATATTTCCGCCTACCACATGTTCCTTCAGGACCCGAAGTCGGTCGCCATCCATGGACCAGACCACCAAACGACCATCGCGGTCGCCGGTCACCAGCCCCTTCCCTGCCCCAAAGGCCGCCATGGAGATGATGTCCTCCTTGTGAGGCGTGTGGTCCTCCCTGGCTATGAGCGATCCATCCGCTACGGAGCACAGCGCGATGCCCCGGTCGACGTTCACGGTCATCACGACACCATCACCGAGGAAAGCCCGTCCTCCGCTCTTCCCGCAATACGACGACAGGTCATGTACGGTACGCTTCCTCCAGGAAGAAGGGTCGACGCCGCACAGCAGGCCATCGTTGCCGAGCACGAGCAGTTCAGTGCCTTGCGCCCGGATGGCTCGCGGTCCGGCGCTGAGGGACATGATCCCCACCGGCGATGTGCGTTCCAATTCGTCCAATGCTCCTTGCAAGGCGCGTACGATCTCCTCCTTGTTGACGTCACCCGCAGCATGGTCCATCGCACGCAACGCCTGCACCGCCATCAGGCCGCGCAGCCGCGGATCGCCTTTGAGCGCCATGCTGTTCTGGGCCACCTTGCTCGCCTGCAAGCGCAGATTCGCACGCGCGGTAATGCGCTGTTGCTCATCGATGCTGTCCTTCTGTGCTTCCACGAGCAATCGCTGCTCGCGTTCGCCTGCGCGCGCGACCTGCTCGCCTTGCAGTGCCGTCTTCGCCGCGAGGGATTGTCGCAGCGCCTCAGCCTCGGCTGCGATGGCCTCGTCCGAGGCTGCCTTCTCCTTCTCGTACATGCGCTGTAGATCCTCCCGGCCTTCCATCAGGCCCTTGAGCATCCTCTCCGAATCCTCCCGCTTACGCTCCAATTGGAATGAAGTGACCTTCGCCTCCACGAGGAGCGACTTCATGCTATCCACCGCTGCGCCCAGTGTATCCGCCCTCGCCTCCGCCTCACTCCGTCCGTTCAGTCCCCATGCGGCCGCTCCAGCCAGCAGCGCGCTAAGCAACCAGGATGACCACATCAGCTTCCGGTTCATGTGCACTGCTCATAGAGGGTCCGCACCACGGCCCTCCCGCCGAATGTAGCCGGAAACACGGTCCGCGCTTCTCTCACGCCCCGTTACATTTCCGGCGCATGTCGCTCTTCGCGTTACGCATCGGAAGTTCCTTGGGGCGCCCCCTCGGGATCGCGTTCATCTGCGCGATGGCGGCATCGCTCTGGTCAAGCTGCGGCGCGGATCGATCCGCCCGTGATGCCGCAGAGGACACAACGGATTGCTCGGATGCATTGAGGTCGATCCTGACCCGAGCTGATGCGGCCGGCAAGGACAGCGCGCGCATCGCGGTGCTGGAGGGCGGCCGCAACGAGTTGCAACGCAACGGGACGCCGGCATGCGAACGCGAGCTGTTGCTCGAACTGGCGGACCTGCACGAGCGCCTCGGTCACACGGGCCAGGTGATCACCGTTTGCGACACGCTGCTGGCGACCATGCCGTTATCCACCGAGCAGACAGCGATGACCAAAGTGAAACTGGCCAAAGCCTGTTTCGCCCTGGGTCTACCCCGCGCCTTCGATCTGGCCAAGGATGTTTTCCGCCATTACCAGGGCCAACACGCCCGTTCCGACCGGATGATCGAGGCCACCGATCTCCTGGTGACCACTTACAACCTCACCGGTGACAATACGGAGTGCGTGCACATTCTTGGTAACGCGCTCAAAGACGCCGAGCAGCAGAAGGACATCCGCTGGACCTGCGATCTGCTCGACCGCCTGGGCGCGATCGCTTCCGAGGAAGGCCGGGGAAAGGAAGGCATCGCGTTCCACGAACGCTCGATCGACCTGTTGGATCGCTTCTTCAAGCAGGGCGCCGTACGCGATACACTGCTCGTGCGGACCGTGGGATCAGAACCCAAGGTAGATGGATCTGTCCCCGGAACGGACACCATCCGGGAACTGCTCACACAACGGCACTACGTGAGCATGCGGCATCGCGCGTTGAAACTGCTCGGGGATGCCCAGGCCGCTGCCGGTGACCCGACTTCGGCCGCGACCAGCTACCGGAAAGCGATCGCTTCAGGCGAGAGCTCGTTCATCCCGGATCTGGTGTTGCCCTATGCCGAACTCGGCCAGATCCTGCTGACGCAAGGGAACGCCGCAGAAGCCGCACGGCTCGGTGAACTGGCACGGGTACAGGCCTCGGAGCAGCACGATGCGAAAGGGCTCATGCGGACCGCGGAGCTGTTGCACTCATCCTACAAGCGGCTCGGAGATGAACACCGCTCGCTGGAGATGCTGGAGCTTCTGCGCACGTGTGAAGACTCGTTGAACGACCTGTCCTTCCGCATGGGTCTGGTGCGCAAGCAGGCCACCTACGCGGCACGGGCTGACAGTCTGCTCATGCGGTTGAAGATCGATGAGCGCGAGCGCCAGATGAACGACGCGCAGGCCAAGGCGCGGCGCAACCGCAATGCCACCTTCGCCGTGGGCGGGGCGGCCATACTGCTTCTGGCCGCCAGTGGCCTCTGGTACAGAAGCGACCGACGGCGGCGCCTGGAGCGCTTCGAGAAGGATGCGGCCGTGCTGGAGACCCAGGCCTTGCGCAGCCAGATGAACCCGCACTTCATCTTCAACGCGCTCAATTCGATCAACGCCTTCGTACAGGGCAATGACCCGGATATGGCCTCCTCCTACCTGAGCAAGTTCGCCCGGGTGATGCGCCTGGTACTCGAGAACAGTCGCCACGCCGAGGTCCCCTTGGAAAGCGACCTCGAAGCCCTGCGTGGCTACCTGGACCTGGAGCGCAAACGGATGCGCGACAAATTCGACTACACCATCCACATCGACCCCAAGATCGACCCGAGCGAGGTGATGGTGCCTCCCCTGGTCGTGCAGCCCTTCGTGGAGAACGCCATCTGGCACGGCATGGCGGGCAAGGAAGGAACCGGGCACATCACCTTGCGTGTGCAGCAAAAGGGCGAGCAACTGCTGTGGATCATCGAAGACGACGGCGTGGGGCGCAACGCGCACCAAGCCATGAAAGAAGCGAGTGAGAACGATCCAGGCAGCGCGACGGCTCCCGTGAAAAAAACATCCCTCGGTACGGCGATCACACGCGCCCGTCTCGACCTGGTACAAAAACAATACGGAGGAAAGGCCGGCTGGAACTACGTGGATACGCCCACGGGCACCCGCGTGGAGGTGGACATGCCCATGCGTACAGGAAGTTGAGGAGAACGTTCAGAGGAGTGGTACCCACAGCAGGGGCTTGCCCCCTTTTCAGTAGCCGAAATCCCAGCCCTTCGGATCGTTCGATGTACTGATCGACGGTTTGAAAGGCGTATCCGGCCTGGTCGGCGGAGGGGGAGCAGGTGCCGCTGGTGGAGGGGGCGGCGCAGCAACCGGTGGCGGAGGTGCTATTACCTCCGGTGGGGGCGGTGGAGGCGGCACATAGGGAGGTGCCTCCACCACGTTGAAGTACTTCAGCAGATCGAGACCGGTCTCGGTGTAGGCCAGCTTGCCGTTCACCAGCGCATATTCCACCAACAAGCCCTGCTCGTTCTCGGCCAGGAACGCTTCCACCGGACCGAAGAACTCCTTGAGCTGCGGGGGCTCACAGGTGGGCAGGAAGACGCGCATCACGCGTGGGTCGTAGTAGCGGAAGTACATCTCCTTCCCGGCCTCGCTCTGCACGACGAGGAACTTGCGCAGGTGTTGGTAGATCTTCTGTGGATCCGCCGAGGAACGCAGGAACACGCCCCAACTGTTGCCACGCGCATTCTGGACCAACCATCGACCAAATTCGCTCTGCTGATCGAACCCGAACAACCAGGGAGCCACGGCGCCGAGGAATTTCTCACTGTCCCCTTCATACAGGCAGATGTGCTCCGGGTTCAATTCCCGGGCCTGGTAGATGTCGCCGTGCATGCGGGCGGCATCGAGGAGGACGTAGGTGATGGGGTTCACGGTCGCACTTGGTTCGGATTACCCAGAACTGTCATCAAAGTAAGTATCGATCTCGCTATTGAGCAATCTGGCCTGTTCAATACCTGTGATACTAGGAATTGGCTTTCGGGACTAGGCACCAGCATGGAGCCGTCATTCAATCCAACCACAGAGGCACGCGAAGGTAGCACACAGTTCATCGAGGGACCATCAACGACCTCCGGGTCTAAGCGCGTCCCAAGGCTTCAGGTTGATTTCCATATCGCGTGCCAAGAGGAAGATATCGTTCCATTCGGCAAACGAGCTTACCAGACCTTTCTCGAGCATGTGATCACAGATCACCTCAAGGGCCAACCCCCATTCACCCACTTCAATGAACTCCTGTACCTGATCGCTCACCTCATCATCCAAGCGACCCTTGACTTGCTCGTGAAGCAATGTTAAACGATCTTCAATACTCATTTCTTGGGCTTTTTTCCGGTATTGGGATATGCCGTGATTATCCCCTCTCCGTCAGGTTCGTAGATGACCTTAATCGGGACCCCATTTCGGACCCCTTCAACAGCGTAGCGCTGAGGAAATCCTTTCTTTTTCGGTAGTGCTTTGCTCGAACTAGCCGGGTCAGTTGCGACATCAGAAACATGGTGCATCACTTGGTCCGCATCCCAATCTTGCGGGAACGGGGTCTTCCCCGGCTTGCCTGGCCACAAATGGCCGCCCCCTGTCTTGTCACCCGTAAGAATGTGTGTCCTGCGCTTCGGACTCGCTAGATCAACAAGAGTCTTTGCTGCCACCCCGGCAAAGCACTGACCACATGTGCAAGTCGATCCGCAAGCCGCGACCGACTTCCCGCTGACAATCTGAGGCGATGGATCAGGCATGAAGTTCTATTTGCCACAGTTCTCGACGAACCCCGTCCCCTCTTCCGCAGCCCGATTCATCGCATTGGTCATGCCCAGGATCTTCCCTGCCAACGCACCAATGCCGGGGTTATCCGGTGCCAGGCCCTGCGCCATGCCCTGCATCGCATTGGCCATAGCCCTGCCCAAACCGCCCAACATGCCATGACCTGAACCCTGTGCCGCACCTTGCAAGACTCCTTGAACGATCCCTCCGAGCCCTCCCGCAGGGCTTTGGCTGGTGTCCAGTGCACCTTCCAGGAATTCGATGACCGCACCGATACCCTTGCCGATGGCTCCCATCATGCCGGCCATAACACCCGCCCCTCCCGCTCCTGGGGACATCTCCCCGATCAACACCGTGGGAAAGCCCATGACGATGGTGCCACCGTGCGCGCAGAGATCCCCCATGCGTGCGGCGGGTTTATTCATGATCATGACGCCCATGGAACCCAATACGATGGTGCTCGGAGGACCCACGCAGGTGCACATATCACCCATGACGGCCGCCGGCATGTTCCCGATGAGCACCACGGGTGCCCCAGGACCGATGATCGGCCCCCCGACGTGAGGGATCGGTGGAACCCCGGGGGTTACCATGGGGCATACGTGCATGTCCCCGATCCTGGCTGCTGGTTTACACATGAGACAAGTGGACTATGGATGCATTGGATAACGTGGTGAAAGTAGGACGTTCAGACACACCGTCGACCACCTTGGTGAGCAACTGGCGGGTCGGGTCGAGCAAATGGCCGGAAGTACAGGGCGGGTGTCCGAACGCGGGTAACCCGTTCTGGACAGCGACGATCCGTTCACCGGTCTCCTGCGGTGAGGCCATGTCGCCTCTCGCTTTCGATGCGCTGTGCCGTTCAGGGGCTGCCTTCAGGTAGCGGTGAGCAAGTTCCTGGTTCCAAGCCCGCACCTATATTCGCCTGACCACCTTCAACCCTCCATGAGACCGCTCAACACCCGTGAACGCCGTATCCAGTTCACCCGTTTTCTGCTGCTTTTCCTGCTCGCCGTGCTCCCGATCGTAACCCTCGTATGGCTCCATGGGCGGGTGGACCATGTTGAAAATGACTTCCTGCGGGAACATTATCAGGCCCAGCTCGAGGAGCAGTTGGATCAGGACAAGTTCAACAAGGCCCTGGGTGATGTGACCGGCAGCGCCGACCGATTGATCCAGTTGCTCAACGACAAGAGCGGCGATCTCCTGCTCATGTCCGGTCGCCGCGTGGATGGGGAGGTGAAGAACAAGGTCAATGACCTGGACAAGGCCATCACCGGGTTCCAGGCCTTTTCAGCGGGGGGTGGCGCCAACAAAGCTGTGAGCGATGTGGCGACCTCACTGCGCCAATGTGCGACCAGTCTTCAAGAGATCTACAAGGAGGGCTTTGACAGGATCGGGAAGCAGACGGACGAGTTGAAAACCTGCAAAGAGGACCGCGATAGCTTTGAGAAAAAGCTGGATGCCTGCGAACGGAGCCAGGCCCTGCAATAGCCGTTGACGATCAAGGCATGAACCGCACCATCGTCTACACTCTTCTGGCCTTCTGCCTGGTCGGCCTGACCTCGGCCGGGCTCACTTGGCTGAACACCCGGCCGCCCGAACCGATCCGGGTACGGGACAACGACGCGGATTCATTGGTCAGTGAGCGAACGCTCGTCGCGGCGCGCGACTATGACCTGCTTATCCCGGATTCGATCCTGAGCCAGGAGGAGGATACCCTCACCTGGTACATCCGGAAACAGGACATCACCGGCTTGAAATTCCAGGACTTCGAACTGAACGAGCCGGTGCGTGAATACACGTTCAGGGATACCGGGTACTACGACGTGCGAGCCTATCTGGACCTGAAGGAGGTCGGCCGGAGCATGATGCATGTCATCGACGGCGACCGCCTGAACGTGCAGTGGGGAACGGAGCTGGAACAACCATTGGGAACGACCTTCTCGCTGCGTGATGCCTCCACCAACGTTGACCGACGCGCATGGACGATCGGTCGCGCTGTAACGGGCGAGGAAGTCGCATCTGGCGTTGACGTGAACCTGGATTGGACGCCATCCGATACCGGCACCTACATCGCGGCGATCAAGGTCGAGTTCAAGTCGGGAAAAGTGGAACGGAGCCAGGAAACGCTGGCCGTGATCCCCGCCCCGCCCCCACCCAAACCGGAACCGAAAAAGGTGGAACCCGTTCCGGTAAGACCAGCTCCGGTGAAACCGAAGCCGGAGAAGTGGACACCACCCGTAGAGGAGACTCCGGCGCCGGTCGCTTCATCGGATTGCTTCCCGCGTGCGGTCAAGACAGAGGGCACTACGTTCCTTGTGCCGGTGGAGCGGCCCACGCGCAACCAGGTCGAGTTCCTCGAGCAAAGCACCTCCTTTACGGTGAGCCCGGTGCATGACTGCATGTTCACCGGCTTCGACTATTTCGCCAACGGAAAGATCGACAACATCGAGATCACCATCGAATGTCTGAGCAACTGCACGGGCAAGCGCTCTATCACCGTCAAGACCAAGGGCGCACATGATGCCTACGAAGCGGTGAAGGCCAGCTTCACCTCGCTCCCGATCATGAACGCTGACTACCGGTACAAGATCACGGTGAAAGCGGTGAGCCCCGGCCAGCTCGGCTTTTTCCAGACCAAAGGGAACCAATTCCGCGAGGAACGGAACGGGCGCGCGATCCGCGACAGCAACATCACCCTGACGATGCTGGACGAGAAGACCTGCATCTATAACCTGAGGTTCGTACGCTGAGCCCGCACCATGCGCCGCTGGACCGCGATCGCCTTCAGTCTTGCCGCCGCTGTCGGTGGAAAGGTCATGGCCCAGTGCGACAGTCTCGAGGTGCAGTCGCTGGAGGTGTCCGATGCCTCGGTCTGTGCAGGGACGGAGGTAAACCTCAATCTGGTCGGGATCCTCGGTGTAGCGGTGACTTTCCAATGGCAGGACTCGACGACCGCGTGGACGAACATCAACGGTGCCAATGGTGACGCGCTATCGATCGTCCCTGTGGGGACAAGCTCGTATCGCTGCCTGGTGAGCTGCCTGGACTCCACGGTGATCTCCGAGGAGGTGGAGGTAGTCGTCAACCCCCTCCCCACCGTTACGGCCACGGTCGATCCCTCGGGCCCGTTCTGCGATACGGCGAACACCACCCTCTTCGCGGATGGACAAGGGGTAGCGCTGTTCACCTGGTCCCCTGCGGAGGGATTGTCCTCCACGACGGGAGGGCAGACCAACTGTACCGCATCGGTCAGCACGACATACACCGTCACCGCGGACGATGGGAACGGGTGCATCGCCACCGACAGCCTGAACATCGTTGTCCTCGAGCGACCCACTGCGATCCTGCCTTCCGACCTGCTCATCTGTTCCACGGATGATGAGGCCAGTTTGGTGATCGCGTTCAGCGGAGCCGCTCCGTTCGACTTCACCCTGCTAACGCCCAGTGGCCCGGTGGACCACATCAACTTCGACGAGGACACGCTTGTGGTACAGCCGATCGTGGAAGGTGCCTACCTCATCACGGCATTGAACGATGAGGAATGTGCCGCCAACGAGCTCGGGGATACGGTCCTCGTCCAGACGGTTGACCCTCCCACCATTTCAGCCGTCGCCATCGAGGACACCATCTGCTTCGGCAACTCGTGTGATCTGATCGGCAACGACCCGACGCCCTTCACAGGCATCTGGACCATCAACTCCGGTTCGCCTCCCGGCCAGTTGGAAGAGGTCCCGGGCAGTGATTCCTCCATGGTCCTGCTGCCCGATGGCACTGGTGTGTTCAGTTTGACTTGGACCATAACGGGGTCTACCTGCCCGGATCAGCATGCCGACATTGATGTGGTGGTCAATGGCCTTCCCGCCCCTGCATTTGCCGGTGCCGATACGAGCTACTGTTCTACGGGGTCTTTTCCGTTGTCCGCCAGCGATCCAGCACCCGGCTCGGGCATCTGGTCGCTCATTTCCGGCCCCACCGGGACTTTCGGCGATATCCACTCAGCCAGCACCACCTTCCTTCCCAGCGGTCCTGGCGTGTTCACCTTCCAATGGAACGTGTCCAGTCCGCCCTGCATTCCGGACTCGGACCGGGTGGAGGTTACCGTTCTGCAACCGGATACACCGCCGGTGGTCATCGGCCTGAACAACGAGGGAACGGCCTGCGACGGTGAATATCAAACGCTCTTCATCCAGGCTGGAGGGTCGCTGGATCATTCCTGGCAGTGTCCCTACTGGGAGGTCGGCGAGCTGTCCGGCGATACGATCACCGCGCACTGGGACCACCCAGGAGGCCAGCCGGAGATCATCACCACCACGATCACACTGATCAGAGGTGGTGGATGCCCGGACACCACGGACTTCGACGTACAGCTCTCTTCCGCACCGGCTTCCTGCCCGAAGGGTATCGTTTACTTCGAACCTCATGGACTGGCGATCATCGATCCGCTGGCCGACCACTTCATCTGGGGCCGCTTGCAGGATGGGCAGTTCACAGCGGACCCATCACGTACGGACCAGACCACGTTCGATGCCACACATATCACCGGCTGTGATACCATGCCCTATTACATCGTGCGCACCAGCATCAACGGGCTCCAATGCTGGAGCACGACGATGTTCTGCGCTACACCCGGGTCGCTTTTGAACGAATGCCCCTTCAATGGAGCGGGCGATCATGGAGTACATGTGCGCGCCTACCCCAACCCTTCGGACGGAGGCCCGGTGACCATTGAAGCCACCGGTGAAGGCGAAGTGCCGTTGCGCATCGCTTTGTCCGACGCGCAAGGGCGTTCACTCACCACCGGTCTGCTTCCACTGACGGGGGTGAACAGTATCCCGCTGGGGTTGGAACATCTCGCGAGCGGGGTCTATGTGCTGAGGGCCTGGAACCCGGAGTTCGACCGCACGATAAAACTGGTCATCGACTGATCGGCCATGCTGGAACGTGCATCGCTGCTCATCTGCGCTTCGGTCCTCGCGACGGCCACGCGCGCATCCGGGATCCCTGTGGCCAAGGATACCCTGATGGACCAGGCCGTTGTCTTCCTCAACAAGACACTCGATGATCTGCGCGACATCCGGAACCGTAGCCAGGCCTTCCTCTCCGCGTTCTCCGACGAGTCGGCCCGCCATCCATGTGACATCTGCCGCGAGCGCGGGAGCGCCGTTGATGTGCACCGCTACGCCTTCGAAGCGGAACAGGCCTACCCGGAACGGTTCGAGTTCACCACCGAGATCGATCGCGATGCCATCACCTACGTGAAGTTCGACAAGTACGAATACCGTTATCGCATCCCCTACACGAAGCACATCCCGGCCAGTCCTTTGGCACAGGGTGATGGCAACCGCCAGGATCTGGCGAAGCCGTACACGGTGAAGCTGATCGCGGTGGTCAAATACCTCAACGGACATTTCAGCATCGAGAACGTGGAAGGAAGTGCTCCGGGGGCCGCGGGTGACCCCGATATGCTCATGGTCGAACTCGCACCCATGATCGCCATCGGCACGCCCGCTTTCAACGACCAGGCCGGATTCACGCCGGATGTCAGCGGAACGCTCATCAAAGCGGGCATCGTCTGGTACTTCAGTCCATCCGAGGATCTGAAGCAGCAAGGTGTATGGCTGAAGACCGGGTTGCGCGTGGCGATGCGCACCGCACAGTTGGATCATGGGGACCTGGGATATGTGCGTGACAAGGTCGGATTGACACCGGCCTACGGCCGCCAAGGGCTGATCGTTGATCCTGAACCGACCATTGACATCAAGACCCGCGTAAGTGGCCTGAACGAGACCATCCGATCCACGGCATTGGAGCTCCCCTTCGGTGTTTCCAAACGCATCCCGCTGAGCAGGAACATGGACCTGTCGCTGGAAGCCGAGGTGAGCTACAGCGTCGTTCTCACCAACTCGATCGATGGGGACTATGATCTGGACCGCACAGGCACGAACCATGTGATCGCAGGAGATACGATGAGCGCGAGCGGCCCAACGCCCCTCGCCTACACCCATGCCGATGCTGCGGTCAAGGAGGCTGCCACAGGTGAACTCATCGAGTTCTTTACCGGCCGTACGAGCCTGCTGGATGACCTCGCGCTGGACAAGAAGGGTTTCCTCTCGTTCGGTTTCCTGCCTTCTGTTCTCATCCGCAGCGATGGCAAGGTGAAATACAACATCGGCCTGCGCTTCCAGATGGTCGGCAACACGCGCACGAGCGGCACAGTGCTCGGCGAGGACTATTTCCGGAACGAGAGCGACAACGACCGCCCCGCACTCACCACGTTGACGAGCAGCCCTTACCAGACATACGTCGGCCTGACCCTGGGCCTGACCCTTTAACGCCCCCGACGCTTCGGGAACGAACACATGAGGACCGCCTTACCGCTTTCCCTCCTGCTGTGGCTGAGCCTTCTGCCGGACGCGCTCGCCCAGAAGGAGCCCATGGAAGAACCCCAGATCTGGAAGGAGGTCAAGTACGACATCGGCGACCTGAAGTTCATCGACGAACAGGGCGAAAAGCGTACGGACTACGAGAACTTCGAAGCCTCCAAGCGCGACGACAAGGAAGCCTGGAGGGCATTCTCCGACCGGGAGAACATCGCCATCTATGACGAGCCCAACGGCAAACGCATCGGCACGGTCCCGGGCTTCTCCACCCGCTTGTATATCTACAAGGAGGACGGCCCTTTCGTTCTGGTGAGCGAAGACCAACGTGGTCCCGCGAGCTGGTGGGTGCGGAAGACCGAACTGGTGCTCTGGCGGAGGCCGATGGAGGACCCCGTTACGGGCATCGAGATCAAGGCCTTCGTCGTGAATACCGTAAAAGCGGCAGCGGAGATCGCGCTCGACCCGAACAAGGAGAAATACAAACTGCTCGCGGGCCCTTCCCCTTCAGCCACGGTACTGAAGGAGAAGTTCATCTACGATGTGCTCTTCGTCTACAAGTACGTGCCTGGCGAGAACAAAGGCGATGGATTCTACCTCGTGAGCCAGAACGACGAACTGTCCTCCGGCGTGGACCTCGGTCTGCTGGGATGGGTGAGCGAGAAGCGCGTCCAGACCTGGGGAACACGCCTCTGCCTGGAACCCAACTTCGCGCCCGAAGCGCTGGCCGAGCGCAAGAGTTCAGGCACGCAGGCCAAGCTTTTCGCTGCGGGAGCCAAGGCTGAAATGGACTCTTACGTGAAGACCGGCAAGGGCGAAGGCCTCGTGGACGGCCCTCAGCGCGACCCGGCGTTCGGCAGGGATCCCGAACGCGACCCACGGATGTCCGGGCGGCTCTTCCGCTATCCGGTCTTCGGCGCCGCGCGCGGTGCACTGGGCCAGGACAACTGCACGTTCCAGACCGGGGTCTCGGGCATCACCACCATTTCCAGTGGAGGTGTGCTGGAGGACTTCAACAATGAACAGCTCCAGGCCCTGGCCGACAAGTATGACCGGATCCAAAAGCGCCTCGCGGACGTGAACGTGGTCTTTGTCATCGACGGCAGTCTCAAAGCCGACGACCACCTGGAATTCGTGAACGCTGCGGCCTCCACACTCGCCAGGAAGTACAAGGACAAGTCCTCGATCGACTACAGCTGCATCGTTTACCGCAATGAACTCTCGGGGCAGGCCGATCCGGCAGCGGATCCCTTGGCGAACTACTGCGAGAAATTCGGGCCGACGAACAACATCACACCTTTCCTCGCACGGCTGAGGCAGGTGGTGCCGAGGAACGAAGGCGACAAGAGCGATCAGCGGGCGGTGTACTTCGCGCTCAAGCAGGCCATCGAGCTCTGCCAGGACGACGAGACGAACATCGTGATCCATCTGGGCCGCAACCCGGACAACTCGGCCAACCCCTTCTTCGAAAGTGCCAAGAAGGTGAACGGCACCCGTGTGGACGCCACCGATCTGGCCGACCTGCTGAAGACCGGCAAGGGCATCCATTACCTCGGGTACGTGACCTACACCGAGCCGACCAACGTTCCTCAGGCCGAACGCCAACGCCTGTTCGATGGGCTCTCCGAGGTCATGCTCAACATGGCCAACACGACCAACAACTGGCTCGGGGGTTCGATCAACTACGCGGAGAAGAAACGGGATGCGAACGCCCCCAAGCTCGTGGCGCTGAAGGCGGAGGGGATGAAATGCGCGCGCATGAACAACACGCACTACCTGATGAAGACCTTCATGGTGGAACGCGCTGATCAAGGCAAGGCCGTAGTGACCTCCATCCAGGCCAACACGGACTCCTGCCTCCTGCTCAGCGAACGGTTGCGCGAGAACCTGGAGAAGCTTTTCAAGAACGAGTCACAGTTGAAGGACTATGCCGGTGATTTTTCCATGCGCAACGCACTGGACCTGATGCTCCAGGGCGTGGACGACCCCGCCGAACGCGAACGTATCAAGGCCTCCATCATCGCGCAGAAGGTGCATGTGTTCGCCGATGCCCGCGCTTTCTACAAGGCCGGCAGCGTGAAGACACCGCTGTTCCGCTATGTGCTCTTCTACAAGGACGCCGACCTGGAAGCGCAGATCAAGATGCTGCGCGAACTGAACCAGATGCTGGACAATACGAACTCGGAGATCGCCACCCAGGGTTTCATCGACTACTGGCAGGCCAAGGCTGAAAAAGTGTTGGGGAACGAGTATCGAAAGAAAACACTGAAGGTCACCGACCTCATGGAACGGCTGGAAGGCGTGCAGAACATGGACATGGTGAAGCCCTTCATCCGCACCGAGGTGTTCGGGGACCTCACGATCCAGGACCTTCTCAATGGCAAGAAGCTGCCGCCGGAACAGTTCAAGAAGTACCAGGAAATGGTGCAACGGAGCTTCAAGGCGCTCAGCGACCTGCGTGACGAGCCTTACTACTACCAGGTGGCCGAGGGACAGGGCAACAAATTCTTCTGGGTGCCCATCGAATACCTCTTCAACTGACGGCGATGGTCGCCGCGTTCTCCTTGCGGGACCTGGCCCTGGGTTATCATGGCAAGGCCGTGCTGGAAACCGGCACGCTCGACCTGCCGAGCGGCAAAGTGATCTACGTGATCGGTCCATCCGGCACCGGCAAAAGCACGCTGCTGGAATCGATCGGGCTGATGTCGAACACGTTCATCCCCTCTTCGGATGGCGGGGCGTCCTTCCACATCGAGGGAGAGCGGATCGACCCGCAGGCGCTCTGGACCAGCGACCGCGAGCGACTTTCAGCGATACGGCGTGAGCGGTTCAGCTTCATTTTCCAGAGCACCAACCTGATGCCCAACTTCACCATCGGGGAGAACATCCGCATCGCCGCGCACGCGGGTGGCGTGGCGGATGGCCTTGACGACCGCATCGACATGCTGCTGGAGGCCATGAGCCTCCCGAAGAGCATCCTGGACAAGGCGGCCCACGCCGTTTCCGGTGGTCAGAAGCAACGGATCGCGTTCATCCGTGCCTTGGTCAAGGAGTTCAGCATCCTGCTCGCCGATGAGCCCACCGGCAACCTGGACCCCCAGAACTCCGTGGCCTTGTTCCGGGTGCTGAAGGAGCATCTCAAGGCGCGCCGACGCACCGCCGTGATCGTCACGCACCACCTCGACCTGGCTGAGGAATTCGGCGACATGATCCTTCGCATCGAGCCCTCTCCGAACGATGGATCGCCAGCGCGCGTTGTCGTGCAAAAAACCGCTGACCCTGCATGATCACGGCCGGGCAACTGTTCATCAAGCGGGAATACGCGGCGATCAAGGGCCGGCGGGCGGTGGTGTTCTGGCTTCTCTACGCCATCATCCTCACGTCGCTCACCGCCATCGTCGTCGGTCGCGCCGCGCTCGATCACCTCCAACGGAAAATGGAGGACCCGTTCACAAGCCTGGTCACCATACCCGTGCTGAACGCCAGGCACGTGGGGGACTACAACCTCATCAAGGAACACCTGGACAGCTGTGCGGCCGTGCACGCCTTCGATGCGTCCGCAAGTTCGGGCAGCTACGCCGGCGGTTGGTTCATCTATTCGAGAGGAGCGCACGAAGACCGGTTCATCTATGCACACAGCTTCGGTTTCTGGAAGGACAAGGGGCTGCTGGCGAACATCCTCGGACCGGAAAACCTCTTCGCCGACCTCAGCGGTGGTCATCTCGCATCACCGGACACTTACCGCGATGGAGTGATCGTCAGCCGTTCGCTGCTGGATGAACTGGGCATTGATACCGAAGACGTGAGGAGCGGGCGACTCCTCATCCGCGAAGGGCTCTACAACATCCCGGTGCGCGTTGTGGCCGTGGTCCACACGCTCCCTGAAAAAAGCAAGGCTTACTGTGAGCACAACCTGCTGCGCGGTATCGAGTACAAGGACGAGGAGCGGCTCATACCGACCGATGACGTTCCCACACTCACTGTCTTCCTCGACGCGCCCTCCGACGCCCCGGAAGCCGATCGCACCCGGTGGGCGGAACAACTGCGGGGGATCATGCGCGAAGCGACCGACGTGCATGTTGAACCCTGCACCACGGTGGCCACCCATGCCTGGCAAGCCCTCGTCACCCTGGACCCACCGCTGGACATGTACCACGGCCCTGTTTACTACCAGAAGATCCTGAGCGATCCCAAAGGCCCGCTCGTTGACCTGGCTCCGCGCATCGGTTGTACACCCCGGTTCAAGGATCCCGACCCCGAGCGCGCGTTCGGTGAGAACTCGGACCGGGAGCATCCTGATCGCTTCGATGATCTGTCCATCACGTTCCGTTCGCTCGATCACATCAGTGAGTTCCAGCGTGACATCGAGGCCCGGGCGCAGGTGGAGTTGGATCTGGACCGCATCGAATCGAAGAAGAACTTCGCCACCGTGAGCCGTCTGAGCGAATTCCTGATCCTCTTCCTGGTCCTGTTCGCCGTGCTCGCCATCCTGCTCTTTCTTTACAACACGTTGAAGAACCACCTGGAACGTATCCAGATGAACCTCGGCACTTTCCTGGCGTTCGGCATCCCCGAGCGCTTCCTCATGAACGGCTACATGCGCATTCTCTTCCGACTTGTACTTCGCGTGATCGCCCTGTCATTGATAACGCTGATCGCGGTGCAAGCAGCCTTGTTGCTCATCAAGCGCGGCGGCTCCGCCCTTCCGGACATGCTGGACCACGTGGATATCCTCGGCAATCCCTGGCTCTGGGCCGCGCTTGTCCTTATGCTATCGGCCTGTTTCCTCATCTTCCGCCGACAGCTTCGGCACTTCCTCGCCAGACCTCCCGGGGATCTCATCTATGCGCGTACATGAAATCAGCCCGACCTTCCCACTGTCTCCTCGCACTATGGTCCGTCTGCGCAGCGTGCGGCGGTGAAGAGACCGTTGACATCAGCACCATCACCAACGAGACCGCCCATCAGGCCGCGACCGAGGTCGCCAAGGAAAGCGAGGCCATCAAGGCGTTGGATACCCTCTCGGGACCAGCGGCGGATACGATCATCCGATCCCAAACGAATCGCCAGAACATCATCCAACAGGGACTGAAGGACTCGAAGTACGCGACCATGTCCGACCACGCGGTGGATTCCGTGCGGAACGCCTGGCTCGTCGCGTACTCGCGGTCATGCGATCCGGTCGAGTACAAGCGCATCAATGATGCGTTCCGGACTGACGAAGTGATGAAGCAATGGTCCGGCCGGAACGTTGATTCAGCCGTTGCCTATCACGGACGACTGGTGGCCGCGAAAAAGGCGTGCGACGGTCGGTAGCATCGGTACGAGCTACGCAGAACGTTTCAGTGCTCCTTCTTGCTGGGCAGAGCCAACAAGGAGTCAACCAAAGCCAGTTGTCGCGGGTTCGCTGACAGCAGACGACGCAAGGTGGATGCGTCCTCCTTGGGGTAAGCCGTCGGTCCATCGAGGTAGAAGCTCCAGAATCCCGCCTGCTCCTCACCTGGCAGCGATCCGACAGCCGCGAGATAGATCGGAGGGTTCTTTTCGAAGCCGCGCGCGAGGAACATCTGGAAGTAACCCACACCGTCCTCCTGCCACACTCCCTTGCGTGCGATGCCGACCGCTTTCCGGGCGATATCAGCCGGAGGGATCGCGCTGAGGTGGAAGAACGCACCGATCATCTCATCACCTCGCTCATAGAACCCACCGAAACTGGTCGAATCCTCGCTGACCTCTTCGAAGCCGAATTCCTTCCGAAGGGTCGCATAGTCCTGCGGGAACGCATCGAAATACGCCCGCTGGGCCGCGACGGAGGTCGTATCTGACCGGTACGTGGCGTATGCCGCTCCGAGATCCTGACCTGTCGAGGGAACGGGGATATCGACCACGGCGAGTTGTTGCCCATCATCATGCGGTGGCGGCGGCCCCGCACAGCCGACCGCGAACAGGATGACAAGCCAGAGGGTCGGATAGCGCATCACGCCGTTCCGCCCTTCGCGGCGCTCGGTATTTCAGCGATCACCAGTTGCACCTGCCTCAATGGCTTCGACTTGAGGAATTTGTTGATGCGTTGCAACATGGCTTTGCTCTCCGTGACGTACGTGCCGCTGGCGCGCGACCCGGCGATGAGGCAGCCCTCGGTGTCCTTGCCGCTGTTCCCCGAGTGGATCAGGATCGCACGCGAAATGGGGACGTCATCATTGTAGAGCTTCACCACGTTGCTCCAATGCTTGCCTTTGTGCCACACAAGGTTGTAGGCGCCCGGCGGGATGCGTCGATCCTTTCCGACCTCTTTGGTACTGGGGCCTCCCGGCTCCAGGAAGTAGCCGCGGATGCGGGTGCCCGATATCCTGAACTCACCGATGGTGAAGTCCTTGCCTTCCGTGAGGCGTTGATAGTAGATGTAGTCCATGTCTGCCGGTCGATAGTTGGTCGTTGATATTCAGTTCATTTCCTGTGCGGATCGGAATGGACGCATGACCCGTGACCACGCCGGGGAACCGATCGCCGATCCTTCTGGACCGTCCCCTGATAGCCCGCTGTAATTGAGATACGGATGTGGAACAGGGCGGACCGCTCGTTGCGGCCCGCCCCTCCAAAGTCTTGCGGTCAGGACTGACCGGTTCCACGGACGTCCCTTAGATGGGCCACTCGTTCTCGAGAGCCTCGCTGCCCAAGGTCAGCTTCTTGGCGCTGATCGTGAAGCTCATGGACATCGGGTTGCCGCCCGTGCTGTCGAAGTTCTCCGAGAGGGCCACCACGTAGCCCGTTTCGAACTTCAGCTCCTTCATCTTCGCGTCCTCGTCACGCTTCTTGAACACGATGCTGCCATCCGTGCTCTTGAACTGGGCGATCATCAGATCCCAGATCGAGGTGTCCTCGGTGGCCTCGATCTCGAAGCTGATGGTACCTCCCTTCACTTCGCTCGCGGGGCGGCCCGTGTGGTCCACGTCGCGGTTCAGGGCGTAGCTGCAATGCAAGAGGCGGTAGGTCTTGCCGTTCATCGAAAGGTCTGCTCGGAATGCCATACTGATAAGGGTTTAGGGTTGTTGTCGTTAGTGACGATACGAAGATGCCCACGCACCGCCCCGATCCAGGGCGCGATTCGGCAACGGCATTCCCCAAGGGGGCAACAGGCCGTGGGATCAAACGAACGACGAGGGACCGTTTACGAGGTCACCCGGCGGAGCGATCACTCCACCATGAATTGC
>CAZYPC010000040.1:0-37408 GCA_964649165.1 uncultured Chryseobacterium sp. | reverse complement strand
CGATGGAATGGCCACGGGCGATGGCCACCTGCTCGATGGCCTTGCCCATTTTGCCGTAGCCGTAGAGAGCGATCCGCATGCGTTCCGAGCCTGTTGAGATGCGGGCCGAAAGTAACGGGCCGGTTCAGCGCAAGGCGAAGACCAATGATAGTCCCGGCGCGGCTTGTCCGGCGACAAATGGGGTAGGGATCAGGTCCAGGGAAAGATCTTCACCCACATCGAACCGCACGAAGTGCGCGTCCACCGCAGCGTCAACAACGTTCAGGATGTAAACGGCCGTTACGGCGAGGAAGCTCATGTCACGCCATTTGTGGTAGGTGTCCGCCACGTCGCGAACGCTCTGCGCGTTGGACCCCTCGAACTCGCTCACCGTGGTCGGGTCATCGTCCACCAGAGCCACGTAGCCGTCGCGGTAGCGCTCGTATTCCCGGGTGTTGCGCTGGATGAAATAGATGCTCAGGCCCAATCCCCCCCAAACGATCGGCGCCTTCCAGTACTTGCGATTGTAGATCTGACCTGCTCCTGGCAGAATGGCCGAATACAACGTGGCGCGCCTCGGACTGTGCCGCATGCGCCAGTTGAGACTGTCGTCGCTCAGGTCGAACGTCCGCACGATGGCCGTCGAGTCAACGACGACGCTGTCCCCCTGCGCCGTGGCAAGGCTTCTGCTCCAAAGGCAGCCCATCGTGAGCAATAGTCGGACGGAAGAGCGCATGGCCAGGAGCCCGCGAAGATCAGGCCATTGCGGTATTCTCGGACGCGACCTTGGCTCTAGGCTGGGGGTGACATGCTCGATGGAACGGGAAAGGCATGGGAAATCGCGCTTTTCCCATGCCCTGACTTGTCATTCCGGCCCCGAGCCAGGATCGTACAAGTGCTATGTGCTAGCGTGACTCCAACAGGCGCTTGATCCGCTCCAGATCCTCGTCGCTCTTGAAGCTGATCTCAATGCGGCCTTTGCCGGTATCGCCCTGCTTCACCTTCACCTTGGTGCCGAAGATGTTCGAGAAGTACTCGGCCATCGCCTTTTGCCGCGCGGAGCTCAATCGCGCCGGTGCGTTGAATCGGCCGAGCAGGCTCTTGTCCCGGGCTTCCTCCTCCACCTGGCGCACCGTAAGCTGGCTTTCAATGATGCGGCGATAGAGTTCGCTCTGGCGCTGAGGATCGGCGATCGTGATCAGCGCGCGTGCATGGCCCATGCCGATGAGCTTCTGGCGCAATCCCAACTGGATCTCGGGTGGCAGCTTCAGCAACCGGAGGTAGTTGGCCACGGTCGCTCGGTCCTTGCCGACTTTCTCGCTGAGCTGCTCCTGGGTCAGATTCACCTCGTCAACCAGCCGCTGGAAGCTGATGGCCACTTCGATCGCATCGAGTTCTTCGCGCTGGATGTTCTCCACCAGGGCCATCTCCAGCATGCCCTCGTCGTTGGCGATGCGGATGTAGGCCGGAACTTCGGTCAGGCCCGCGAGCTGCGAGGCGCGGAAGCGGCGCTCACCACTGATCAGCTGGTATTTGTCGTATCCCAGCTTCCTTACCGTCACGGGCTGGATTATGCCGAGTTCCTTGATGCTCTGCGCCAGTTCAACGAGCGCCTCCTTGCCGAAGGTGGTGCGCGGCTGGAAGGGGTTCGGCTCGATGTGCGCGATGAGGATATTCGCCACCCCGCCAGCTACTCGCGGATGGCTGGGCTCGCTGGGTGCGATGCGTTCGGTGATGTCCGTACCGCTGTCCTCGAGCAGGGCGCTCAATCCACGGCCCAACCCGCGCTTCTTCATGGTCATGTTCACTCGGCTATGGCGATGGTGCGCTCCTGGTCAGGAATGCGGGTATGTTCATTCTTCTGCAGGATCTCGCGGGCGAGGTTCAGGTAGTTGGTCGCGCCCTTGCTTCCCGCGTCGTGCATGATGATCGTCTGTCCGTGGCTCGGCGCCTCGCCCAGGGCCACGTTGCGGTGGATCACCGTGTCGAACACCAGTTCCTGGAAGTGCGTCTTCACCTCGTCCACCACCTGGTTCGCCAGGCGCAGGCGGCTGTCGTACATGGTGAGCAGCATGCCCTCGATGAGCAGGTCCGGGTTCAGGCGCTGTTGAACGATCTTGATCGTGTTGAGCAGCTTGCCCAGGCCTTCCAAGGCGAAGTACTCGCATTGAACGGGGACGATCACGCTGTCCGAGCAGGTCAACGCGTTCACCGTGACCAGTCCGAGCGAAGGGGAGCAGTCGATGATGATGAAGTCATACAGGTCGCGGAGGGGGTCGAGCACGCGCTTCATCTGCTTCTCGCGGTCTGGCATGTCGATCATCTCGATCTCGGCACCCACCAGATCGATGTGGCCCGGCAGCAGGTCCAGGTTCGGATTGTCCGTGGTCTTGATCACTTCGGTGGCCGGCGCGCCATTGATGATGCACTCGTAGATGCTGGCCTTCACCTCGCGTGGATCGAAGCCGGTGCCACTGCTGGCGTTGGCCTGCGGGTCCGCATCAACGAGCAGTGTGCGACGCTCCAGCGCGCCCAGGCAGGCGGCCAGGTTGATGGCGGTGGTGGTCTTGCCTACGCCGCCTTTCTGGTTCACGATCGAGATGATCTTGGCCATCGGTCGATTGGTTTTGGATGTGTCGGTAAGCGTTGGGCCAACGCTTTTTCGACGGGGCCGAAAGTAGACCGGTGACTTTTTTGAGGAGGGGAGGAGCTGCGTTGGAATTTTGAACACATCGATGTGACGAAGCCTTTTGAGCGTGCGTTTTCAACAGGATCCGACCAGCAAGTGCGCGGCGCACAGCGGTTGTGAACAACAGTGCCTGGATCGTTGATAGAACCATTGCCCTCTTCTGCCGTCGGCACGCTTAGGGAGCGACAGCCTGCCGGATCGATGATCAACAGCGTATTGGTGGTTCGTAGTGAGTGTTGTCATCACGCCGCCCGGTCCGTAGTCGCACGTTTGTGGACCTGAACCACATAACATGCGTCTCAATTCACACGGACTCTCGATCGTTCTGATCTGTGCGGCTTACGCCGTACATGCCCAAGTACCAACACACCAAGCGGTCATTGATAACCAGGTCGGCACCACCGCCAGCGTAGTGAACGGCGTGGCTGTTGACGGTGACGGCAACATGCTGATCACGGGCTGGCGCACCGATGCGTTGGACTTCGGGGGAACGGCGCATGCCCAAGGTCCGGGAGCCATTTTCGTGGCCAAGTTCGATGCCCAAGGGAACGAGCTCTGGAGCAAGGTCTCGGGCTCGGCTGACCAATCGGGCAATCACAAGGGAATGAGCGTGGCGGTCGATGCCAGCGGGAATGTCTACAATGCGGGCTGGCTTTTCGGGATCGAGGCCGCGACCTTCGACGGCACCACGCTTCCCGCAGGGGCGTTCGGTTTCGTGGCGAAGTATTCCGCCTCAGGCACGTTGCTCTGGGTGAAGGACTTCACAGGAGGTGTGAATGCGATCGCCGTGGACGGCAATGGCATCCCTTTCATCAATCTGGGTGATGCAACGATCGAGAAGCTGGATCCGGCCACCGGAGCTACGACCGCCAGCGCGACCGGTGGAGGTGACCTCATGAACGTGGTGTACCACAACATCGCCGTGGACGCGGCCAACAATGTGATCGCCCAATGGGGCAGCAAGATCACCAAGTACGACAACGCGCTCAACCAGATCTGGAGCACGCCGCTGGTGAAACCCACGCTGGCGGAGAGTTTCCGGGTTAGCATTGATGCCGGCGGCGATGTCTGGGCCACGTTCTATGCCATCTTCGGAACAGTGACCCTCGGTGGTACGGACTACACCACCTTCCCGAACGGTTACATCTATGGGCTTTCGGGCACCACGGGCGAAGTGCTCAGTTGCGCGAGCCCCGGGGCCTACAAGGTCAAGAAGGCCTTCCACGAGAGCAGTGGGGACATCTACGCCAGCGGCGACTTCGCGTTCAACACACCGGGCATGGTGAAGTATGATGCTTCCCTCGTGGCGCAGTGGTCGCTGACCAGTTTCGATGCGAAGGACATCATCCGGGTCGGTGAAGCGTGTTTCGTCGCTGGTGGCCAGCACAGCGCCGATATCACCTTGGATGGCACCGTCTATGCACGTCCGAATACCAGCGGGCAGGAGAACGCCATCGCCGCGTATCTGTGCGCGGGGGATGTCGGTACACCTGAGCTATCGGCCGCGGCACCATTCCAGGTATGGCCGAACCCTGCCGACGATCGGGTCTTCATCACCACTGACGCCCGCGAAACCGTGCGTGTTTTCGACGCGACCGGAATGTGCGTGGGAGTGTCCGTGATCAATGGTGCGAAAGGTCTTGACGTGTCCGCTTGGTCCCCGGGACTCTATACCCTGCGCACCACGGGGGGCGGATCCGCTCGTTTGGTGGTCACGCACTGATCAGGCGACTGTTCATCAACGAAGAAGGCGCCCTCGCAAGGGCGCCTTCTTCGTTGACCGTTCAGGTGTGCTCAACGCAGGCGCTTCGTTCCCCAGCCGTACTTGCCCTCTGCGATCTTCATCGCGTGCTTGAAGGCCGCGTGCGTGCGGAGGAAGTCGTAGCGGTCCTGAGCCACCTTGTCCGCGTATTGCGGAAGGGCGATGAGTTCGCTCAGGATGGGGCGGCACTTGGTGCTGGCCAGGTTGTAGAGCAGCTTGGCGTAGTCCGCGCTGATCACCATGTCTTTGCCGTGCTCCTCGGCTAGCTTGTCCGCGTTGTTCTCGTTGAGCAGCGCCTGGCACATCAGGGCGAAGAGCAAAAGGCGGGCTTTGGGAAGGAAGGCGTACTTGGTTGAACCCTTCTCCACGATCTCGCGCGTCATGCGGCCGAGGCGCTCCTGGCTCTTATAGCACAGCACGATCTTCCGCGCATCGGCGTTCAGACGGCCGGGGCTGAACATCTGCTCGTACACCTTGTCGTCCTCGAAGGCCGTGCGCATGCTGCGCATCTTGTCGATCTCCCCTTCGCTGGCCAGGAAGGTCTGGGCGAGCTTCAGCAGGCCGATGGCCTTGTTCTCCACGATGCCCAGCTCTTCCAGTTCCTCGGCCGTGTGGCCCTCGAAGCTGCGCTCCTGGCGCTCGTAGAAGATGCCGAGCTCACGGAAGCGGTCCTGCAGCTGGAGTTGGATCAGGTCGTTCGCGCGCAGGTTCCACGGCTGGATGGGCGTCTGGCGGTTGTTGTTGATCGTTACGCCGACCACGAAGTTGTCCGTGGCGTCGCTCACCACCTTGGCCAGCACGCGGATCTTCTTCAGGCGCTCTTTGATCCGGCTGATCTCGCGGTGGTCCTCATGCTTCTCCAAAAAACGGCCGATGGTTGTGATGGTCTGCGCGCCGTTCAACAGGCGCGGCTCCAGGATCTCCACACTGCCATGCCCGGTGCGGGTGAATTTCTCGCAGCTGAAGGTGACGCCGTTGTGGTCGAACAGGAAGCGGCTGCTGTCCATCGACTGGTCGACCAGCATCTGCTTGAAGGCCTTCTCCATCGCGCGGTTCGCCGGGCTGGTGTCGGGCATGCCGTAACGGATGTTCCGCTCGAAGAAGCGGTCGCCCATGGCCTTGTGCATCTGGTGCAGGTCCCACAGGCGCATGAAGCCCACGTGCATCGCCTCGCCTCCAGGGCCGCTGGCATCCAGTACGCTCTCGAGGTCCAGGCTGAACTCACGGGTGCGGTGCTCCCGGGATTCGCTCGTGCGGCCGGTGCTGTTGCGGTACACCACCACCATCGTTACAGGCCGGCCGCCGAAGTAGTCGTTGATCAGGTGCTGCTTGTTCTCGAGGTCCTCGCGGAGCTTGTCCAGCACGGTGCTGCGTTCAGCTTCAGCGGGATCCCCGAGGAAGACGAACTGGAACACCACCCGGTCGATGCTGGCCGAGTCCTCTTTCACCTTTTTCTTCAAGCGCCGCATCATCTCCTCGTCGGCGGCTGCCGAGCCGAACAGTTCCTCAAGACCCGCCCCGATCAACGAGTCATAGCCCGTGCGGAACTGGTCATGCTGGCGCGAATGCCGGAAGATGAACAGGTTCAGCGTCTTTTTCTTGGAGTCGATCTGGTAGCCGTCCACCCCATGGTCATGCGGCCCGAAGGCGATCTGCTTGACGGCCTCCTCGCGGGGCACATGCAGCTCGGATTCCAGGTACAGCAGGCCGAAGTAGTCGCTCTGGAAGCCGCCGTATTCGCTGCGGAGCTCTTTGTAGGTGGAGGCGAGTTTGGCCGGGGTGATGGACATGACGGAATGGATCAGGGCGTGAAACTGGGGGAGGAGCGGGACATAAGCAAGGGTTCCGGGCCGTACAGGCGGGAAAAATACCCCATCGGCATACCCAGCACCTGGTTCCTGGCCATCTGCGCTTCGATAGCTCCCGGCGCACCCGCCTCGTGTCAGCGCGGCGTTACCGGCACGAGCAGCGCCCGGGTGCCCGACCGTTCGTCGCTGATGCGGAGCAGATGCATCCCTGCAGCCAGGTCTCCGCGCTCCAAGGTGATCGACCGAGCGGCCAGACCGCCAATAGCCAACACGCGCCGCCCGGACATGTCATACACCTCCATCAGCCCGTTCACCGGTACTTCGCTGAAAGTCAGGAAGAGCTGGTCCACCCAGGGCAACGGGCCTGCCTGAACAGATGAATGGACCGCTGTGGCCGGGACAGCGGTGTGGATCGTCTGACAGTACTCCTCCTGTTCATACCCGGCCTCGTTGATGAGGCCATCGGCCCCAAAGCCTGAATCATCGCTCAGGACCACGCCCGCGCCCTCATTCATGCGCCAATAACCCACAAGGCCGGTCTCCTGGGTCCAATCGAGCGCCGAACACATACGTGCCTCGATCTCCGGCGCGCTCAACGCCCGGTTCCAAACGCGCAATTCGTCCATTCGTGAATCATAATAACGGCTGTCATAGTCTCCCCAGCGCCCCACCGTTACCGGCTCCGGGCTGAAGGGGATAGGCATGGTGCCGGTCGGATCGGTGTCGGCTTGAAGTTCCGCGTCGATGAAGAGCCGCATCCCTTGGTCCTGGTCGATGGTGCCACAAACGTGGTACCACTGGCCTTGCACCCAGGTATCCTGATCGGAGGCGATCTCGTGCAACTCGCCATCGTCGCGCATGAAGAAGTAGAGGTTGCCGCGGCCAGTGGGCCAGTCGGTACCGCGCATGTGGACCCCGAATTCATGCACCTGGAAACCGTCGTTACGGGCAATGAACGTGCGGCCCGGTGAACTGGTTGATGGAGTGAAGTCCCCACCCGCCTCGAACCAGAACTCGATGGTTCGCAAGCCACCGGGGAGCTGCGTACCCAGGTCTACGCGGTCGTTCTGCCCGTCGAACCGGAGCAGGAAGTTGATCTGCGCGAACGCGGGCACCTCCAACAGGAGCGACATCGTAACGAGCGTCATCTGCCGGATCATACCTAAGGGATCAGCACCGCAAAATAAGGCAGCAGGCGATGCGATGCCGACTTCTCAAAGCCGATCAACGCTTGGCCACCTCCGCTTTGAACTTCGCGATCGCGTTGCGTGTGAATTCCGACAGCACCAACCGCCCGCTGATCGCCGCGCGTTCCGCCAGCAGCGTATCCCAATCCTCTGTTCCGCGCCACATCACTTTCTTCAGGTCGGCCATGGCCTCCGGGCTGTAGGCGGCGAGTTCCTTCGTGTGAGCGTCAATGCGCGCGTCCAAGGCTTCCACGGTCGGGAAGACCTCCGCGTAAATGCCGCGCTGTTCGCACCAGGCCGCGCTGCGACGCACGGCAGGCGTGGCGGAAAGGACTCCGAAAGTCCCGGCGCCGGTCTTCCGCTCCACGGCCGGTCCCACCACGAAGGGTCCGATGCCGATGGCCAGTTCGCTCAGGCGCGCGCTCGCGCTCTCATGCGCATAGGCGATATCCACCGCGCAGGCCAGACCGACCCCACCGCCAACCGTATGGCTGTGGATGCGCCCGATGACGAACACAGGCGCTTTCCGGATCGCGTTGATCACCAAGGCGAAGCCGCTGAAGAAATCCAGACCATTTTCCTTGCTGTCGATCGAAACGAGTTCGTCGAAGCTCGCACCGGCGCAGAAGGCTTTGTCTCCGTCGCTGCGGAGGATGATAACCCGCACATCCGGGTTCTTGCCTGCGTCCTCAATGGCCTTGGCCATGCCACGTAGCACATGGCCGGGCAGGCTGTTGCTCTTCGGATGATGGAAGGTGACGGTCGCGATGCCGTCAGCAACGCCGGATCTGACATAGCCTTCGCTCATGCTTTCCTGGTTCTTCAGGCCGCCATGGGGACCGCCTGTGCGGCGAAAGGTATCGGTGTGGTCCTGCTTCGCAGGAAGGCGATCACCTCTTCGTCATTCCTGTAGTGCCCGGCCACGTCAACGAAATGCGCCGCCAGGAGGTCGTAGCGGTCACGCATCAACCAGAGGAACACGTCCAGGTAGTTCAATCCCACGAATACGACCGCGCGGTTGCGGCCGAATTCAGCAAGGTGTTCCCGGAAATACACCGGGTGCTGCGTCCAGTGCATGTTCGGATCGATGTGGTGACTGATGTGGTAGCCATCGTTCCAGCACTTGTGATTGAACTTCACATTGATGCAAGTGATGCTGTTCCGGAAGTGGTTCTCCGGTTGTTCCGGACAGATGAAGGCATGCTGCGTCCAATTGCCGGCCATGGCGACCAATCGGAAGGCGATCAACGGCAGGATGAAGACCATCACCGTGGCGTGCCAGTTCACCAGGCACAGGCCAGCGCACATGAACAGGAAAAGCAGCTCGCCCTGCACCGTACGGTACATGAGCCGTTTGCGCTTGCGCATGAAGAAGTAGGCCGCCAGCGTGTAGATACCCGTGAAGAAGAACGTGAGGAAATAGCGTGAGAAGCCGCGTACACTGTCCCGCTGGTAGGGCATCGTGCTGCTCTCATCCGGCTCCAGGTTGTTCTCCGCATGGTGCATGCCCACATGGTGCGCGTGGTAGGTGAAGGGTGTCTGGCCGAAGAAGGGCGCGATCACATAGGGGATGAACCCGTTCAGCCAGTCGTACTTCTCCTTGTACAACGGCCTGTGTGTGCTGCAATGGAGCATCAGGCCGAAAGGGCCTTTGTAGGTGATGTTGTTCACATAGAAGTACACCGCCGCGATCGCCCACCAGAGCCAGCCTTCCACGAAGGGCATGTACATCAGCACCGCGAGCGGCACCAGGGAGAGGAATACCTTCAGGCTCAGGTAGGGGAACGGAAGATCACGCGGATCGCGGATGAGTTCCAGGAAGAACCTGTCGAGCGCCGAATAGCGTTCCGGTGGGATATAACCAGGATCCGTGTTGGAGGGGAGGGGCATCATCGGGGGGCAAGATGGGGTTTCCCCGGTTGGCGGGCACATGGCCGGCTTCGTGGTGTGACGAATATCCTCGTTGCATGTGGGATCCGTTGCGTCAGCATTGACGCCAGGAACGGGTTCCGCATCCCATGTACTCGCGTACACGGATGGTACGCGTAGGCTTAGGTAAGGAAGCCAGGGAGTGGGCGGTAACAAGGCCATCAGGCGGATGGCCTGTGGCAAGTCCGTGCTGGCCCTTGCATGGAATGACAACGGCTCCGTGAAAGCGGAGCCGTTGCCCATCCAGGGAGCGGATTCAGGGTAGCTGCTCCAACCGGGTGTTGTTCGGAGTGGTGCTGCCCACGTTGATCAGGATTGGATCGCGGTCGTTGCCGCTCCCGGTATACCTCACCTGACCGTTCAAATTGGTATCGGTGATGTAGTAGCCGTTCACGGTACTGTTGGGTGTGGTGCTGCCCACGGCGATCAGGATCGGGTCGCGATCATTGCCGCTGCCGGTATAGGTGATGGACGAATTGCCCGTGCTGTTGCCCATCCACAGCGTACGGACCGCCCCGATGGTCTTCTGCGCGTTCGTGCCATAGGTCGCGAGCGTTGTGCCTGCGAAGTCAACCGTGGTGCTGGTGCCGCTGAGCGTCACCACGTTCGAGGTCATCACGCCGTTGTGATTCCGGTGGCGCACGGCCAGGTAGTAGTCGCCCGGCCCGACATCGAACGGGAGCGCGGATGTCCCATCGGTCGCAACGACATCCCCATCGCGTTGCAAGAGGGCTTGCCGCGTGGCCACAACAGTACCGGAATTGGCGGCCGAGCGCAGTTCGACGCGCACCCAGTCCACGATCGCATTGTTTCCGGTAACGGCCAGCACGGCGGGCGCAACAGACTCCCCACCGCCACCGGCGGCTTGCGTGAATCCTAATGCGGTATATGGCTCATTCGCTGGAATGAACCCTTGTGATCGGAGATCATCCCGCATCAAACCGGTACCGGAGTCATAGGCCCCTTCAAGCAGAACCCGAGGGCCCGCGTACCTGTAAGATCCGTTCAGGTCGCCACGAACGATATAGGGCGAGGCGGTCGTGCCGGCCAGGGTATGTTGTCCGCCAACGTAGATATTGGTGCCACTCACGGCGACAGCATAAACCTCACTATCAAGTCCCGTTCCCATGGCCGACCACGCTGTACCGTTCCATTGGGCGAGACGGTTCACCGTGGTCGCGCCTGCCGTGGTGAAGTACCCACCGGCGTAAACCTTGGTGCCGTCATTGGCCAGCGAAGTGACCGAAGCGTTGAACCCTGAGCCCAAGGCCGACCAAGCCGATCCGTTCCACCGCGCGACGCGATTCGCACTTGCCCCTCCTGCCGTGGTGAAGTCACCGCCTACGTAAAGGTTGGTCCCGATGACGGTGAAGGCCTTCGCCGCGCCGCCCAAGCCAGTGCCCAAGGCGCTCCAGGCGCCGTTCCATCGGGCGATGTTGTTCACCGTGTTGCCGCCCGCCGTGCTGAAGCTGCCTCCGACGATCAGGTCTGTGCCCATCATGGTCAAGGCCCAAACGAAGTTGTTCGTTCCCGTACCGAGTGCCGACCAGGTAGTTCCGTTCCACTGGGCCACCTGAAGTGCCGCGTTTCCACCCGCCGTGGTAAAGAACCCACCGGCATACACGGTGGATCCGCTGATGGCCAAGGCATTCACCTGATCATTCAGGCCGCTGCCCAAGGCGCTCCATGTCGTACCGTTCCACCGTGCGATCCTGGTCGCTGGGACGCCACCGGCCGTGGTGAAGGAACCGGCCGCATAAACGTTGGCGCCACTCACGGCCAGCGCGAGCACGGAGCCTCCGGAGATGCCCGTGCCCAAAGCGGACCATGTGCTTCCATTCCACTTCGCGATGCGATCGCTCACTGCGCCTCCTGCGGTGGTGAAGTAGCCCGCAGCATAGACGTCGGTTCCGCTGATCGCCAGGGCGCTCACCGCCGCGTTGAGACCGCGCCCGCCGGGAATGGACCACGCGGCACCGTCCCAACGGGCGAAACCATTGGCCGGTAACCCGCCTGCCGTGGTCACTCCAGCATACAGGTCCGTGCCGTTCACCGCGAAGCAATCCGGTACCGTCGTGTTCGTCGACATCGAGGACCAGGCGCTTCCATTCCAGCGAGCGAACCCCGCTGCTGCGTTCCCTCCAGCCGTTGAGAACCCACCTGTGACATAAACGTTCGTTCCCACGACGGCCAATTCGTCCACTGTGCCGTTCACGCCACTGCCCAACGCCGACCAGGCGCTACCGTTCCACTGTGCCACGCGGCTCGCCGCTCCTCCGGCAGCCATGGTGAAGCTTCCTCCGACATATACGTTCGAACCGTTCACGGCGAGTGCATTGATGATGCCATTCACGCCGGTGCCCAGCCCGGACCATGTGGTGCCGTTCCACAGCGCTACGTAGTTACCGGGGCTGCCATCGAGGGTGTTGAAATATCCACCGACATACAGATTCGTTCCACTAGCGGCCATGGCGCGCACGGAGTTGTTCACGCCCGCGCCCACAGCTGACCATGCGCTGCCGTTCCACTGTCCGATCCGCTGGGCTGGTACCCCGCCGATGGAACTGAAGAAACCGCCGGCATAGACCGTTGAACCGATGGTGGCCATGGCATAGACGGCATCGTTGGCCCCACTACCCATCGCGGACCAGGTCGTGCCGTTCCAACGGGCCACGTTGCTGGCGGGCACTGAACCGACCATGTTGAAGAACCCGCCGATGTAGACATTGTTCCCGCTGACAGCCATGCAGTAAGGGGACGCGGAACCGATCCCTGCGCCCAAGGCCGACCAGGTGCTACCATTCCAGCGGGCGGCCCCATTGGCTGGCGTGATGCCCACGCGTGTGAAACCCCCTACGATATAGATCTTCCCCGCTCCGTCGGAGGCCATCGCCGTTACCGTGCCATCCGTTCCCGGCGTTCCGCCGCTCACGTTGATGCAGGTCCAATCGGCATCGCTGAACGTCGGGTCGATGCGCACCGGGTACTCGGCCATGGCGTCCGCCACGCTGATCACGAGTTGGTCTTCGTCAAGTACTTCCATGGAGGCGGTCATTTCCTCTCCACGCGCGTCGGTTACGTGAAGTCGGGTATAGGCCAGTTCCCGTCCCGAGCCTGCCAAGGTGAGTAAGGCTCCTTCCGGAACCGAACGTGCCACAGCACCCTCAAGGTCCAGGTGCAAACGAAGCTCACCACTGCCCACCGGGCGCTCCATTACCACGAAGTCTTGCCGAACGCCGTCGGCGCTCACGGAATATTCCTCGGTGATGTTCGGGCGCGTATAGCGCACCACTTGATCGTCGATGGTGATGGCGCCGGCAGAGGCCAGTTGCTGCATAGTTCCGCCACGCCCATAGGCCGAGGAGACCAGTCGAAGGGAACCGCGCTCTTCCTCCAGGGAGAACAGGGCGAGGCCTTCGGACGTCACACGCGCATCGAGCTGTTGGAATCCCGTATGCAAATGAGCGCCTTCCGCGGTCGCAATGACGCGTACGGCGTCGCCCTTGTATTGGTCGGAGACCTTGGCCCCGAGTTCCGAGAAGGGGATCGGTTCTGGCACACCTGCCGCCAGTGGTTGTGTGGTAGGAGATAGCTGTGCGTAAAGCGCGATCGGTAGGAGGAGAGAAGAGGTCAAGAAACTCAATGAACGTGTCATGGTGCGGTGAGGGTAGGGTATCCAACAAAAGAACTCCATCCCAATGGATCCTGCAATACCACGGACCGTCCATTGCGCAGTGGCAGTGGCTGCCATGACCATACCCTCGGGGAAGGAGAAGGGGGAACATCTACCTTGCTGCCTGCAACATGCCCGATAGACGAACGTTCATCCAGCAAAGCGCGGCTGTTCTCGGCGGTCTCGCCCTTCATCAGAGCGTGGAGGCAGCCTTTCCGGGCATCCCGAAGTCTTCCGTGGCGATCCATGACGATGGCGACGATGCAGCGTTCTGGCGGCAGGTCCGTGCCGCTTATGCGTGCAGCCCGACACTCATCAACCTGAACAACGGAGGGGTCAGCCCTTCACCTCGCGCGGCCATCGAGGCGTTGGACCATTACAACAGGATGTGTAACGAGGCACCGAGCTACTACATGTGGCGCATCCTCGACCAGGACCGGGAGCCATTGCGCATGAACCTCGCCGCGCTCGCAGGCGTGCCGTCTGATGAGGTCTCGATCTGTCGTAACGCTACGGAAGCGCTCAATACCATCATTTTCGGTCTTCCATTGGTCCGTGGGGACGAGGTGGTCGTCAGCACGTACGACTACCCGAACATGGCCAATGCCTGGGGTCAACGGGCGCTACGGGATGGTGTGAAGCTCGTTCATGCCGACCCGCTTCTGCCGAGCGAGGATGAGGGGGCTATCGTGGAAGCGTACACGAGCAGATTCACGGCAAGGACCAAGCTTGTTCACATCACGCATATCGTGAATTGGAACGGCCAGATCATGCCCGTGCGGAAGATCGCGGACGCCGCACACGCCAGGGGCATCGAGGTTCTCGTGGACGCCGCCCACACCTTCGCACTGCTCGACTACAGGATACCCGATCTGGGTTGTGACTATTGGGGCACCAGCCTGCACAAGTTCCTCTGTGCGCCCTTCGGTAATGGACTCATGTGGATCAAGAAGGAGAAGATCCCCAAGGTGTGGCCGTTGCTCAGCAACGACAAACCGCAGGGCGATGACATCCGCAAGTTCGAAACGCTTGGCACGCGGAGCTTTCCCACCGAGATGGCCACGGGCTACTCGCTGGATCTGCACGACCTTATCGGGCAGCCGCGCAAGCAGGAGCGCCTCCACTTCCTGAAGAACTACTGGATGGAGCGCGTGAAGGATGTGCCGGGAATTTTCTTCAAGACCTCACTGGACCCCCGCTACGGTTGTGCGATCGGTGTATTCGGAGTCGAGGGCAGGAAGGCCACCGCGATCAGTGAAGAGCTCTTCAGCAAATGGAAGATCCATACGGTCGCGATCGAGCGCGAGGGGAAGCCTGGCATCGAGGCGGCTTTCAACCATGTGCGCGTGACGCCGAACGTGTATACGACGACACAGGAACTCGACAGACTGGTCGAGGCGATCCATGTGATGAAATAGACTTCGCCCAATGCCCGGCGCTCCCTACTTCATCGGTTCTGCCGATACCGGGCCCTTCGGTTTCCGTAAGTCAACGTTGTAGATAAGAATGACGTGCAAAGTGCTGTTCATCTCCACGAGGTCCGCACCGGAGGCCGCACCGGGACGTTGGAGCGTCTGCAGCAAATAGCCTACCTGGAGACTACCACGCTTGTCGTACTGGTAGCCTAGCAGCCCGCTGATACGGTTCTGGTTCATGAAGTCCAGCCGGGCGTTGTCCCCGAAATTCAGGAACAGTTCGTCGTAGGCGCTGAGGAACCAATGGTCATCCAGCGGTACAGTGGTCATCAGGCGCACCCGGAAGCGCGATTGGTAGTTGTACTTGTCGAACGTGTAGCCTGACGCGGCTGTCTGATCCTCCCTCAATGCCGCGATGAAGCGCTCCTCCATGCGGAAACGGTGCTGTAAGATGATCTTGCGCAGCCGCGTAGTGAATTGGGCCTGTTGGAAAACGTTGTGCTCCCAATTGTCCACATTGATCGGGTGTGAGCCGTACCGATAGTTGTAGTAATAACTGTAACCCGCAGTGAGCATCACGTCCGGGTCCAAGTGGAAGTTGATCGCCGGGCGGACCAGGAACTGTTGGGGCATGGCGCCCATTTGCGCTTGCCGGATGTGCGCTTCAGTATGGAAGCTCCACTGGTCTGTGACCTTGTGGTCGCCGAGCGCGGAGATCCACAGATGACTGTTGCGGTCTGTTACGCGCTGGGCCTGGGCCGCAACGAGCAGCGTGATACAGATGATCAGGGAGATCCAACGATCCGGTCGCGCATCAAGCATGGCAAGCGCAAGATCGCCTGGTCCGACGGAAGTTCCTTCTTCGCGGTGTCGTACAGCACGACGCCGGACCCCGCTTATCTGTTCAGCACGAACCGGAAGTCGTGGCCCTGTCCATCCGCATCACGGGCGCGTAGCAGATAGATGCCGTTGGACAAGCGTGGCGTGTCGTTCCAGCGCAGGCTCCCGTCAGGTTTGACGAGCGCTTGGCCGATGGAGCGGCCTTGAGCGTCCACTAATTCCAAGTGGGCAGCTTCCCCTCGCGAAAAGCGGAGTTCCGCCAGGTCCGTGCACGACGTGGGATAAAGCCGAAGCGGTTCTTCGTGGAGTGGCCCCGACGTGGAAAGACTGGTACATGCTGCTACCAGTTCAGGCGACTGGTCCGACCCGGCGAAGGAGATGGTCGTGCTACCGCCGCTTTCGCTGGAGAGGACCACGATATCCGCCAGCTCCATTTCGCAGGGATCGCTGCCCGTGAGGAAGAACTGGGGGCCGGTTGAACCTTGGAAACAGAGATCGCCGGCTGTCCGCCCATGGGCCACGAGCAGTGCGGTGTCCCCGTTGAACACATGGTATCCTGAAACCACGAACCCACCCTCTGCAGTGGGTGTGAAGCCGAGCGTACGGCAGGGACCGAAGGGCGGATCCAGGGACAAGTAGCGGCTCCAGATGCGCTCTCCGGAGGTGTTGGCGCGCATTACCGCCCCATAACCGGCCCCCATTTCCAGCGTGGCCTCATAGCCACCAGGCCCCCGCCACAGCCGGGTGAACCAGGTGTGCCCGCTGTTCAAGTGGAAGGAGCGGCACCAGCCGATGGTGGAACCCGTTGTATCCAGTGCGAGCAGAAAGGCCATGGATGCCTGACCTTCACCGATGATCAGTCCGCCAGTGGTGCCACCGATGCAATACCCGCCTTCCGGTCGCTCGACGATCACCGACCCGCGCCGATCATGGATGTTCCATTCCTGGGGCTGTTCTTCCATATCGATGGTGCTGGTCCAGATCGGCAAGCCAAGCCCATCCGTATGGATGACCAGCGCGGCATTGCCGGTCGGCACGTTCCAGGTGGTCCCGATCAAGGTGATCGCGCCATCGTCGCTGATGACGGCATCGTTCCCGATGTCGTCGAGGGTGCCGCCGTAGGTCCTGCTCCAAAGCATCACGCCTGCAGCGTCCGTGCGTGCCATCCATGCATCCGATCCCCCCGCTCCCTGTCCCGAGGTACTACCCACAAGAAGGTAACCTCCATCGCCCGTGATATGGACCCTGTTCGCACGGTCGACGCCCGGACCACCATACTGGCGGGCCCATTCCACCGCTCTTTCCGCATTGAACTTCACGAGGAAGGCGTTGGCCTCCTCAAGACCAGCGCTCGTGAAGCTCGTGGTGATGCCCGTCATGATCGCTCCACCATCCGATGTAGTCACCAGGTCCATGGACGCGTCGTCGCCTGGCGCCGTGAGGCCCGTCGTGCCCATGATGTCCAAGTTCCCGTCAAGCTCTATCAGCGCTGGATCATTGAAGCCTCCGTTGCGCACGGATGCGCCCACCCAATACCCGTCAGGTCGCGTGATCACCGCTTCGCCGACGGTCGAGCCTCCGCCGATGGAATACCGGGAGATATCCAGCGAGGCGTTGGTCTGCGCGATCATCCCGGAGCTCAGGAGACAGGTGAAGGTCAGGCTGGTCCATTCGGCGGTGACGGATCGTGCTCGGTGCATGGGATATCGGTTATGCCCCGAAAGTACCCGCCCGGGGCAGCCGGATCAGTCGCGCGGTTTGATCGGCAAGGCCGTTTCACGGCCCCACGCTACATATCCAGCGACCACGCCGAGCACGATGCTGGGGATGAGCATCCGCCCTTGGAAGAGCATGAGGTGATAGCCCACCGCACAGATCATGACCGTGGCAAGACCCATGGCCGCGTAAGAGGTGATCCAAGGCTGCATGCGCACCAACGCCGGCAGGAACACGCCCATGGCACCGGCCACTTCGGCGGCGCCGATGGCCCGTACCAGCACCTCGGGCACGGCACCGGGCCAGGTCATGATCGCGGCCAATTTCTCGATCGGCATGGTCAGCTTCATGATCCCCGCCGCACCGAAGGCGAGGAAAAGGGATCCCTGCATCGCCCACAGCACCGCGTTCAGATTCTTCTGACGACCCTGAACGTCGTTCCTTGAACCGCCTTGCGCCGACAATGTGCTTTCCATGATCAAAGGGTGTTTGGTTGGATCCTCAGAGACACCACCATCTCCTTCACCCCCGACTTGCCAAAGAGCACAGAAAGATAGGAATGGAAACCCTACACACCTTCCACGTTCTGTAACAGCTTCGGGTAGGCGCCGGTCAACGTGCCTTGCACCACCAGGGTGGTCAGTATCCCGGCGATGGTCAGCAGGAACCAGTGCGCGGCCATTCCCGGCATCAGGAACGGCAAGCCCATGATCAGCAGAGCGGCCGCGCTCATGCGAAGACCTTCCCGCAGACGGAGTTTTGCGCTCAGATGCTCATCCGCCATGATGTTGGACAATGCTACGATCATGGCCATGCCGATCCCTATCGCGATGGCCACCATCCATCTCGCTTTGGCGATCTGGATCTCGCCTTCACCCAGGATGAGATTGAGGCCGGGGCCGAGCATCGCGAAGGTGGCGAACAACGGGAGATGGAAGAGGTTCAGGAGCACATAACAGCCATAGCCGACCTTCACCTCACGGTCCCCGAGCACTTCGAAGTACAGCCACCAGAGCAGGAAGGCGATCAGCATGCAGAGGCCGAACGAGGCCCATCGTTCGGAGTGCCATCGCTCCGGGTCCTCCATGCCCATCAGGATGCCGAGGATCCCTTCACCCAGGACGATGATCGTGAACAGCCCGAACCGCTCCACGATCGAGGCGGACGGCCTGAATTCGGCCTTCAGCGTATCCAGCATCTTCTCGAAGCGGCGGAAGAGGATCAACTCCACACCGAAGTTCAACAGCAAAGACATGCTCCATAGGCGGATCGCGATGGCCTGCTCGAGGAAGATGGAGGCGATCAACAATCCCAGGGCCACGAGGTAGGTCACCGTGTGGGGTACGCTCAAGTACCGGTGGTCCCGATGGAAAAGCCCGGTGCTCCACCAGAGCCCGGTGATGAGCCCCTGCATGCCGCAGAAGGCGATGGCGAAGGCCCGGTGGTGCCCTTCGAAGACGTGGCCGACCGTGATCGCCAGACAGGCCGCGAACACCATCTGGATCCAAGTGAGCGCACGGGTCCAGAGGCCTTGGTTGCCATGCAGGTCGAAATAGTAAGTACCGTTCATCCAGGACCACACGATCAACCCGAACAGCAGGGCGTACAAGAGAAAATCGGCCAGACCATGCGTATGCAGAAGGCCGTGCGTTGTCTGGGATACGGCCACCACGTACACCAGATCGTGGAAAAGCTCCAGCCAGCTCACACGTCGGGGCGGGCGGTCCGGCGAGAAATCATCCGGACGCCATAGGAGCTTTCTGAAGGGACGCGGACCTGTCTCCATGGCGATGGGTCAAAGAAAGGCATCGGGCTTCGGTCCGGACGATCCGCATCCGGTCGATGCTGAGTGCTCGATCCATCACCCTTGATGCGCGCAGGGGGCGTGTGGGGCAGTGGTCGTACCGTTCCGTCTCCGAATGAGAACTTCCCAAAGGCGCACGCTTCACATCCGGGTTCTTGTTTTCGATGGCGGAAGGAGCTTTTTCGCAGCGTGCGAAACCTCTCTAGCGTATTCCCGGTTGAAAGGCCCCATGTTCATCAGGGTTATTTCCGTATTGGTCCTGGACCGTCGGCGCCTTCGTCGATCGGGGCCGTGTTCGGCTCCGGCGCTTGCCTGCCTGGGTCTGTTCGGGGCATTGTCAGCCAACGCACAGGTCGGGCCGTTCAGTCCGGGCAACATGAGCAACAATACTGCTGTGGGCAGCAACGCCTGGAGTTCCGCGGCCAATGCCCTATCGAGCAACGATTCCTACGCCACGGTGGCAACCAAGGGCATATCAAACTACCTTGTGGCCAGTAGTTTCGGGTTCAACATCCCGTCACCGGCGAACATTCTTGGGATCCGGCTCGATGTGGAGCGCTCTACGCTGAACCCACAGAACGTGGCCTTGCTCGATGGTTGGACCACGGGACTTACGAAGAGCATATCCACCGGGGCGGACCGATGCCTGCTCGTTACGTACTGCCAGGAGAACGGGACAAACTCGCGCGACCTCACGGCCATGACCTACGGAGGGCGTTCAATGACGCAATTGATCGAGTATTCCGCCGGTACGTCCGGTGGCTTCATGGCCCGCATCGAAGTGTGGATCCTGCTCGAATCCGAACTGGCCCTGGCTGGATCCACGACGATCGTCCCAACGTTCGGTACGTATACGCCGCTCGAGTATTGCGAAGCGTTCTCCTCCGCATCATTCCAGTACGTTGATCAGAACTCGCCGCTTTACAGCCAGGCCAATTCAGGTGCGCAGGGTACGACCAATCCGCACCAATTGGGCTCTGCCATCAACACCTTGGCCGGTAGCATGGCGATCAATCTGGTAACCTGCGGGAACAATACCACCCCCGGGATCTCCAATGGGGGCACGAATACCTACACGATCGGCTCAGGTTACACTGAGGGAACGGATCTTTATTTCGCCAACACGAGCGTCGCTCCGACCACAGGAGCCTGTTTCCAAACGGCCCACAAGGCCATCAGCTCGAACGGAAGCGAACAGCCCTCGTGCACCTTCGCCGGCTCAGTGAATCGTTGGGCCATGGTCGGATTCGTACTGAGGCGTAGGATCGATAGGGACCATGAGATCAGGCTCCTGAAAGGAGATGTGATCACCGGCTCCAACCTCGCCTCGACAAGTGAATGGCCTGCTTCGGATGGTACTGCTGTTTACGGCGGTGCCACGGAGCTTTGGGGTACTACATGGACGGTATCGGATATCAATTCGGCCACCTTCGGAGCGGCCCTTTCCGCTGATGTACGCAATGGAACGGCCCGGGTCGATCACATGACCGTCACGGTTTACTACCAAAGCACCCTGCCTATCGAACTCCTTGATCTCCGGGCCGTGCTAGAAGGAGATCACGTCAGGATCACGTGGACGACCGCGACGGAGACGAACAATGACCACTTCGTCATCCAGCGCAGTAGGGACGGCATCACTTTCGACGACCTCGGGTATGAGGGTGGAGCCGGAACCTCGGTCTCCACCCTTCACTACAGCGTACTGGATGAGGAACCCTTGCCCGGCACAAGCTTCTATCGATTGAAGCAGGTAGACATCGACGGCACGGCAACGCTGTCACATGTGGTGGCGGTTTCCGTGGCCGAGGAGGACCAGATCATGGTCCATCCCAACCCGGTATTGGACGGGGTCTTCACCGTTGAAGGCATACGGCTTGAGCGTGATCAAGTGGTCGTATACACATCCGATATGCGTCCGATCCGCACCCATGTGGGTGCGGGCTTGGATCCGGTGATCCACATCGAGGATCTGCCCGACGGCACTTACATCCTGCTGGTGCGTACCGGCGAGGATATCCGGACCACGCGCATCGTGAAGGCCTCGCGGATGCGGTGATCGTCCAACGGCAGAACCGGAAGGGGGGAGGAAGAAACCTACTTGGATAGCAACAGCACCAGCAAGCGGGGTGGCGAACCTTGACCTTCCGCATCGAAGTACTCCCGAATGTCCCATATGCGCAGCCCAGCAGCCTTGGCGGCGCCGGCGAAATCCGATAGATGGTGGTCGAAACAAGGCACCACGTGTACACCAGCCTCCGTTTCAAAGCGCGCTTTTGTGCCTTTGTACTGCTTGAAGGGGTGCAACTCGCCGATGTAGACCAGGCCATTCCGTTCCAAGACCTGCGCCACCTTGCGCAGGATCGGCTCCAGATGCTGGATGTGCTCGAGCACCAGACTGAAGGTCACCAGGTCATATCCACCTTCCGCGAAGGTCCAAGGATGCAGAAGATCCCCTTCCACGAAGGCCACGTGGTCCGCCTTCACCTTTTCACGTGCGATCGAAAGCATGTTCGGGCTCAGGTCCACTGCGGTCAAACGGGTGCATTTGTCAGCGAGCCACACGGTGTTCTTGCCGGTGCCACAACCGATCTCCAGACAGTTCCCGAACGTCATCCCGGCCAGGACCTCGCGCAACGCCGTGGACTCCAGGTCGCGGGTGCGGTTGCGGTTGGAGTCGTACTGCGCGCTCCACCGGTCATAAGCATCCCGTACATCCATGGGGTGAAACTATCATCCAGCCGACGCGTGCCGTCAATGGGCATGCTGAGCCTCACTGGCCAACGAGATCAGCGGCGCGTTCGGCCACTTTGATGCCGATGGCCAAGCCCATGCCGCTCAATCCGGCCGCAACGACGAGGCGGGGCGTGATGCGTTCCACCAACGGCGTTTTTCCCTTGTTCCGAAAGCCCATGACACCGCTCCAGCGATGTTCGATCGTGAAAGGCGTGTCGGGCAGAATGACCTCGTGGAGCATATGTTCCAAGGCGCTCTGTATCGTGGGTGTTACGTCGTCCTCGGTGGTGGTTTCCCCGACTTTGTCCAGATGACGTCCACCGCCTAAGAGGACGCGCCCTTGGTAGTCACGGTAGTAGTAGTAGCCCTCCTCGGCATGGAACGTGCCTTTCAAACGCAACCCAGGGATCGGTGAGGTAAGGAGCACTTGTCCACGGGCCGGTCGAACATCGAGGCCCGGCAATAGTTCCGTGACATAACCATTGGTAGCGATGACCACCTGTGCGCAGCGCAAGGCACCGAGGCCATGGTCCAGATGGAGCAGGGCTCCAGCCGCATCCTCTTCCATGGTCATTACCGGCATCCTGAAATGCGTTTCCACTCCGCTCGCCCGCACTTTGGCAAGAAGTGTCCGCATGAGCGCCCCACTGTCCAAGGGGCCCTCCAGACCCGTGAAGGCGATATGCCCGGCCCGCAAGCCCATGTCACCTTTCAGGTGGTCACGCCATTCATATACGGGGCGGTCGAAGATGGGAAGGAGCGCTCTGTTGAGTTCATCGAACCGTTCGGCCACCCGGTTGTACAGCGGATCATCCTCGCCGAACAGCTCATGCCCGCCCGTTGGCTCGAATCCGATCAGGTCATCGCCGAGTTCGGCGCGCAAGGCTCGCAGTCCATGCCAGCGTTCCTCGACACGGGCCGTTGCGATGGCGCTGCCCTCCAGATCGATGTCCGCCAGGATCTCGCTCGGGCTGCCGAAGCAAGCGAACCCCGCGTTCTTCACGCTGGCGCCACTGGGATGCGGCCCACGTTCCAACAACACCACGCGATGCGCCGGAAACCTCCGTTTGTAGTGCAATGCGGTGAACGATCCGGTGATCCCCGCCCCAACCACGGCCAGATGAGGTTCCGCCAGAAAGCTCGTCCGTTCCCAAATGCTGAACATGTCGCGGTGGGATCCCCGAATGGCATGGCCGGACCCGCCGCCAAAGTTGCCGTAATTTGGCGGGCCTCCGCTCCAACAGCACACCTTGTCCGCATGACCGCGAATACCGCTATCCGCTCGCTGCGCGCATGCCTTCTGTTGTTCGCTTTCCTGTGGGTCGCCGGGGCTTTCGCCCAGGTCGACAACGTCTATGTCTACGGCACGGTGAAGGATTACGTCAGCAGTAAGAAGCTCGACGGCATCACGGTGACGGTCTTCAAGAACGGGGGGAAGCTCGCCGAGGTGGTCACCAACGCCAGTGGTAAGTACGAGTTCAACCTCGATTACGGCAGTGACTACAAGCTGGTCTATTCCAAGGCCGGCATGATAAGCAAGAACATCAGTATCGACACCAAGAACATTCCGGAGGAGGAACGCGTGGGCGGTCACGGGATGAACGTGGAAATGACGTTGTTCGCCGAGCTGCCAGGCATCGATTTCAGTGTGCTGCAACAGCCCATCGGCAAGGCCAAGTTCGACCCAACGACCAAGGAGGTCACCTGGGATATCCAGTACACCGAACAGGTCCGTGCGGAGATCGCCCGCCTGATGAAGGAGTACGACGAGAAGAAGAAGAGGGAGGCCAATGCGGAGGAGGAGTTCGCCAAGCTCATGGCTGCGGGCGATGCGGCCATGGCCGCTGCGGATTACAAGAAGGCGGTGGACAGCTTCACTTCAGCCCTCGGCCTGAAAGCCGGGGATGCGAAGGCCACGGCCAAGCTGAGCGACGCTCGGATGAAGTTGGACGAGGCCGAGGGCGCCAAGAAGAACGCGGAGAAGTACGCCGCGCTCATCAAGGAGGCTGATGGGCTGTTCGGCAAGAAGGACTACGCGAACGCGCTGGCAAAATACCAGGCCGCCACGGAGGTGAAGGACGACGCCTACCCCAAGGCCAAGATGAAGGAATGCCAGGCGTTCATCGACGAGCTGGCCAAGAAGGCGGAAGAGGACCGCAAGAACAAGGAGCGTGACGAGAAGTACAAGACAGCGCTCGCAGCAGCCGATGCGGCCTTCAAGACCGAGAAATGGGAGGAGGCCCGCAACAAGTACACGGATGCTTCCGAAGTGAAGCCCGACGAGAAGTATCCGAAGGACCAGATCGCGATCATCGCCCAGAAGATCGAAGAGAAGGCCAAAAAGGACGCGGAGGAAAAAGCCAAGAAAGAACTGGACGCGAAGTACACTGCCGCCATCGCCGCTGCGGATGGAGCGTTCAAGTCCGCCAAGTACGAGCAGGCGAAGGAGAAGTACACCGAGGCGACCGGCCTGAAGCCGGAGGAGAAATATCCCAGGGACCAGCTCGCCGCGATCGAGAAGAAGCTGGAGGAATTAGCCAAGGAGGAGGAGGAAGCGCGCAAAGCCAAGGAGCTCGATGCCCAGTACGCCGCTGTGATCGCAGCAGCGGATGCGGCCTTCAAGCAGGACAACTTCGAGGTCGCCAAGCCGAAGTACAACGAAGCGCTGGGACTGAAGCCGAAGGAGAAATACCCCCAGGACCAATTGGCTGCGATCGAGAAACGCATCGCGGAACTCGCCAAGAAGGCCGAGGAGGACAAGAAAAAGGCCGCTCAGAAGGAGTTGGATGACAAATACAACGCAGCGGTCGCGGCCGGTGACGCTGCTTTCAAGCAGGACGGTTTTGACGAGGCCAAAGCGAAGTACAACGAGGCCCTCGGCCTGAAAGCACAGGAGAAATACCCGAAGGACCAGCTGGCCGCCATCGAACGTCGCATCGCGGAACTGGCCCAAAAGGCCGAGGACGAGAAGAAGAGGAAGGAACTCGACGACAAATACAACGAGGCCATCGCCAAGGCGGATGCCGCCTTCCAGGGTCAGAAATGGGATGATGCCAGGGAGGGTTACAACGAGGCCATCAAACTCAAAGCGCAGGAGAAGTATCCGAAGGACCAACTGGTCGCCATCGACAAGGCCATCGCGGACGCGAAGAAGAAGGCGGAGGATGAGGAGCGGCAGAAACAGATCGACGCCAAGTACGAACTGCTGATCGGTTCAGCCGACGGGTTGCTCGCGCAGGACAAGCTGGACCTGGCCAAGGCCAAGTACCAGGAGGCTCTCGGCGTGAAACCCGACCAGAAGTACCCGCATACCAAGATCGCCGAGATCGATGGACTGCTCGCTGAACGTGCACGCCAAGCGGAGGAGGACCGGAAGAAGAAGGAACTCGATGACAAATACAACGACCTGGTCGCGAAGGCGGACAAGGCCTATGACGGCAAGAAGTACGCGGATGCGCTCAATGATTACAAGGATGCTTCAGGGCTCAAGCCGGACGAACAGCACCCCAAGGACCGCATTTCGGAGATCAATGGACTGCTGGACGCTGCGGCGAAGGACAAGGCCGAAAAGGAACGTCTGGAGCGTGAAGCGGCCGAGAAGGAGAAACACTACAAGGATCTGATCGCTACGGCCGACCTCGCGTTCAAGACCAAGGATTACCCGAAGGCGAAAAGCAACTACACCGAGGCGCTCGGCGTGAAGCCGGATGAGCAGCATCCCAAGGACCGCTTGGCGGAGATAGAGAAGCTGCTCGCCGACATGGCCGCCAAGAACGAGGCGGACAGCTTGCGCGCTGCCCAGGAGGCGGCGGACCGCGCGCTGGCGGACGAGGAGCGCAGAAAGAAACAAGCGGCCGACGACGAAGTGCAGGCGCGATACTTGGAAGCCATTTCGAAGGGCGATCTGGCTTTCGGCTCAGAGAAGTTCGACGATGCCCGTGCGCGCTACACGGAAGCGCTGGCCATCAAACCTGATGAGAAGTATCCGAAGGACCGATTGGATGCGATCGAGAAGTTGCTGGCCGACCGAGAGCGCGCCAAGCTGGATGCCGACGCTGCGGAAGCCGAACGCCTGCGCCTGGAGGACGAGCGCCGGCGCAAGGCGGAGGCTGATGCCGAAGCCGCACGTCTGGCCGCGATGGACGAACAAGCCCGCCTGGACGCCGAAAAGGCCAAGGAAGCGGCCTATTTGAAGGTCATCGCCGATGCGGATGCGGCCATGGCCATCGAGACCTATGATCAGGCGCGCGGACTGTATGCCCAAGCGCTCGACATCAAGCCGGGAGAGGTCTATCCGCAGGCCCAGATCGAGAAGATCGACAAGTTGCTCGCCGAACAGGAGCGGCTCCGCCGCGAAGCCGAACTCGCCGCGCAGAAGAAGGAAGATGAGCCCCCACCACCGCCTGTCCGCAGCAGCACGACGGTGAATACCAAGGACGTAAGCGATGCCGAAGAGTTCATGCGCGCTGCCCGCTTACGTGAAGAGCAGGAGAAGTACGATCGCATCAAGAAGCTCAAGGCCGATGTGTCCGATTCCATTCGTATGAATACGACCGAATGGGCCGGTCGTCAGGAAGGCGCTCTCCGCGAGAACAAGGCCTATGTGGAGGGAACGGAGAAGATCTACGCAGGGAGCGATGCCCAACGCAAGCGCAATGAGGAGGAACTGGCCGCCCAGCGCGCCGCTTTGGCCCAACGCCAGGCGGAGATCCGCGCCAGGTCGGATGAAAGCAGGGGGGCTGCGAGCGCTGAGAACGAGGCGTTGACCGCCCAGTTCGAGGAACGCGACCGTACCCTGCGCGACCAACAGACCGAGCGCAACAGTTCCAGTCAGCAGGAGAAGGAACTCTGGTCACAAACCCAGGTGGACGATGCCTCCGGAGGGCGCGCTCGCAGCGAACAAGCGGTCGCTGAGGTCGGTCATCAGCACGAGGGTCAGGCGGCCGTAGCCTCGCGTGGCAATTCGGGTTCGGCCGATCGGGCCGACCGTGTTTCGGTTGAAAAGGACCAGCATGCCGACCGTCAACGACAGCTATCCAACCGCTCTGAGGACGTCCGCATGGCCGCCAAGGAGCAACTGGGCAACCTGTCCATGAACGAGCAACGCTCCTTCGCCGACTACAACCGCGGCGAGTTGGCCAATCAATATCCCCAAGGCGTTACGGAAGAGAGCTACACGGAAGGCAACAAGGTGATCATCCGTCGCATCGTGGTGCAGGGCAACAAGGCCGATGAGTACAAGAAGGTCATCGGCAAGGCCGGTACGAGCTACTTCAAGAACGGGCTCAGCATCACCGGCTGGGTGTGGTCCCGCGATACGGAGGAGTGAGCGCGTGCTTCGCGTTCACCGCTTCGCCAGGCGCAGTAGCATCGAACTGCTCTCATTGACAAGTCGGACGATGTAGACGCCATCCGCTTCGTTCGTGAGGTCCAGCGGGATGGTGCGATGATCGACAACCAGCACCGCGTTGCTGGACAACAACCGGCCCGTGGCATCCATCACCTCCAACCGCGCGGCGCCTTCCAGGCCTTCCACGGCGAGGGTGAAGGCTCCGTTGCCCGGGTTCGGCCACGCGGTGAAGGCCGTTCCATGATGCGGCTCCTGCATGCCGGTGATATGCCCGATACCGAACGCCGTGTAGATGCGGTGCCCGAACTCCGCCTCGAAGTTCCGGAGCGACTGGTTATTGAGCGAGCGGAAGCGGAAGAAACCCGTGCCTGCATCGGGGTCGGCCCAGTACTTCAGGCCATCGTTGGCCGCGTCCGTGAATTCGAGCTCGTAGCATCCGGGGGCCAGTTGCAATGTGTCCCGATAGGTCGTCCCGGCCGTGAACGTGGTGCGGCTGAAGACCGTGTTCCCATTGAAGTCGCGCACGTAGAGCGCGTTCTCCTCCGGCCTGTTGTTCGTCTTGTAGTAGAGCACGAAGTTGTCCGGGTAGATCACCGGCATCTCGAAATGGGTCCGGTAGTGGTCGTTCGCGTCGTAGCCGTCCAGGTCGCCGCCGTTCACACCGATGATATCCACGTCGAAGAAGTTCTGGCCGTCGCCGCCCCAGAAATCAGGCGTACCGACCGGCAGTTCTACCTCCGTGCGCTGATTCGGCCCGAGCGATCCGTTCCAGATGTGGGATACTGCCTGGCCTCCGCTCACGCGGTAATAGAAAGTGACCGAAGTGATCGGTTGCGAACCGTTGTTCCGCAACACGACGACCGGATCGTTGCAGATGGGGTTCTCGCGGCTTCGGTAACCGCTATCGTTCGGCCGGCGCACGTCATGGATCTCCGCATCGAACGCGTGGCTGGGCGCGCCGAACTCGAAAAGGTCCATGTTGATCACATAGTTGCCGCCACCCATCCCCAGGTTGTTCTGCGGAACAGGTGTGATGGAGTAATCGATCGTGATGCTGTCGCCGGTCACATACGGAGTGAGTTCGGTGTCCCTGTCCTTCACCAGATCGCCAGGGCACCAACCTTCGCGGCTACCGAGCCAGGTGCCGCCTTGGGGGTACACGGGGTTGTTCGCACAGTCGTTCTCCTGCCAGATATGCCATTGATCGACCTGCATACCATCGGCCGAGAGGTAGTGGGTGTTGTCCTTCCACTCACAACAGTGCGGATATTCACCATCGTTGCTGTTGTGCCCGTGACCTGTCAACCGGCTGCGCAACATCCACTGCGATGCGTCGGGGTGGAGGCCCACGGCAACAGGGGCGAGTTGTGTATCGTCGCTCAGGCCGGCATAGCTGTAGCTCGCCATGGGGCCCCAAGGCCTTTGGACATTCACTACGGGGCGTGGCTCATCCCCACCGATCATCAGGAACTCCAGATCGATCAGCTCCTGCGTGTTGCCGGCGCTCAGTTCCACGCTATCGTGCAACAGGTATTGGTAGTCCGTCACGTCGTACACCCAGCTGAATCCATCGGGCCCCAGGCTCAGCCCGATCCCATACGGTGTAATGTACCTGCCGATCTCGTGGTTATTGACCACCTCGAACGGCACACCCGAGTAGTGGAGCGTATCATTGATGTGCAGCGTTCCGGACGCGACCGCCGAGTCGAGGATGGTCCCGTCGGGACCGTAGTTGTAGGTCCAGCCGGTGCTGTACTCGAACACCGTGTCCACTGGCACCGTGGTGTTGCCTTGCACGGCGAAGTACTCGCGCGCCAATTGCGGGAGGAAGTCCGTGTAAGGCAGCGCTGTGAACAGGCTGTCCATCGTCATTGTGTAGTCACCCTGGCCGAACGTAAGGACCGGTCTGGCGTCACGCACCACAGGGTTACGGAACAGCGCCGTTGCCGGTCGGTGTTCGCGCTTCACGGTGCCCATCAGCCAGCCGCGCTCCGTAGAGCTCACGCCGTTGTCCAACCAGGGCAGGCCGGGGTAAACGCCCTCGTCCATCTCGAAGGAATAGAGCAGGGATCCGAAGTCCGGGTGCTCGGCGGTGGTCTTGCGGTCGTACCAGGCCGCGATGGTGGCCGCGCTCACTTCCGTCTGGAAGATGTTCAGGCCGTCGATCATGCCGGGCCAAGGGTTGCCACCGTTCGCATCGCTTCCGACCCGCATGCGCACGATGCCGCCGAGCGGCCTGGTCTTGCCCGTGCCCGTATGCCATATCGCACCGTTCTTGTAGATCTTCATGCTGCCCGTCGTGGCATTCTTCACGAAGGCCCAATCCGTCCAGCCCCCCTCGAACTCGGCTTCGTTGGATGCCTTGTCGATGCGGTCGTAGCTGCTCCCATCGCTCCCGGCATCCCAATAGATGCGCCCGTCGCTCCAAGGCAGGTGGATGTTCACGATGCGCTCGCCGTTGGCTCCTGCGGCTTCCAGGAGCGTGGTGTTCATGGGCAGTTCGGGTGCCCCGTAGGAGCGGAACGTGATGGTGATGGCATCATCCAGCCCGGCGAGCGGGGCCGGGTCGACGCCGATGAAGTCGTTGTCCGTTCGCACCGCATCATCATCACCGACCTCTTGCAGCGCCAGGCCGGGCGGGACCTGTGAAGCTTCCAGCGCCACGGGCAGGTAGTCGTCCGAGCTTTCCTGCGCGATGTCGACGAGGACATTGCTGCTGCCATCCCAGATGAACGGCGAGTCCAGTGCCAGATCCAACGTGTCGAAGACGAGGCTCGCGTCGAACACGGTGATCAGGTCCACATCGTCGAAGCGGCTGAGCTCGGTCGCCGTGGTGTTCTTCATGCGTATGGTGCATCGAACGTTCAACGCCCCGTTCGGGCCCACCGGATGGAAGGTCAACTCGTGCACCGGTCCAGGGACGAGCCCGCCGCTGATGAGCTCATCGGCCGTATACACGAACTGGCTTCTGCGGGTAAAGCCCAGAAAGGAGATCGTGTCCGTGGCGTTGCTGCTGCCGACGGTGATCGACGAGCCGTTCGTGATGCCGGTGACGTCGGCCCTGCGTTGCCAACGGAAATGTTCATGATGCGGATGCGGCATGGAAGAGATCACGCTGTCCGGCGCAGCCATTCCCACCAGGAAGTAGGGATGGATCAGCGCGGCACTATCAAGCGTTCCCGTATGCTCATGGACGAAATGGTAGGTGAGATAGTCCCACTCCCCGCAGTTGTACTGGTCCCATGTGGTCTGTGGATCACACTTCAGCGTATGGACCATCAGCACTTTCCGGAAATGCTCGCTGGCGGGTGGGAACACCCACCACCCACGCCGAGTGGTGATGCTGTCGAACGTGAGTGTCTGCACCGAGGTGGTGTCCTGGGCGATGAGGGACGATGTGCCGAGCAGGCAGGCAGCGATCGTAGCAGGTAGTCGCATGGTAACAGGTCAGGTGGTGAAAGTAGGGGCCGGGCTTTCGCTGCGCCTAATTTCGCACGCCCCTTCACGGGATCCTGACGATCGGCTGACGGGCCGGAAAAGAATGCCGCTCCACCGAGTTGACTACCGCGCCACACACCGGTTCACGCCGATCGTGGTCGACTATGTGGAAGGGGAAAACGCACTGCGTGAATTCCATACCTACCGACCGGACCGCACCGGGCTGCAAGCCGCGATCAATGCGCGCAGGTTCGACCCGGGCACGCGGGCCACGATGTGCGCTGTGTTGGAGGAACAGTACAATGGTATCGACATCCATCCCGCCGTACGCGCCAATCTGGACGCGCTTGCACAGGAGGAAACCCTCTCCGTGACCACCGGCCACCAGCTCTGCTTGTTCACTGGGCCGCTGTACGTTCCGTTCAAGATCCTGAACACCATCCGCCTGGCCCGCGAGCTTACAACACAAGCAAGACCTGTTGTTCCTGTCTTCTGGATGGCCACCGAGGACCACGATCGCGCGGAGATCGACCACGCGTGGCTGGGTGACCGCAAGGTGCAATGGCCTGGGGATGCAGCAGGCCCTGTCGGAAGGCTGCCACTCACGGGCATCGAAGGAGTCCTGAAGGAAGTGGATGTCATGCTCGGTTTTGGTACGCATGCCGATGAGCTCCGTTCGATACTGCGCGTTTCCTACCACAGGGGATCCACGCTGGCGCAAGCCACCCGGCATTTCGTGAACGCGCTCTTCGGTCGCTTCGGGTTGGTGATCATCGACGCGGATGACAAGCGGCTCAAACGCGCGTTCGCACCGGTCATGCAGGAGGAACTGCTGAACCAGGTGACCGTGCGCACCGTGCGCTATGCGAACGACAAACTGGCCAGCCGCTACGAACCTCAGGCGCACGCACGCGAGATCAACCTCTTCCACCTTTCTCCAGGTCAGCGTTCGCGCATCGATCTTGTTGAGGATCGATTCCAGGTGCTGGATGGTGGACCCGCCTTTGATGCGGAACGCATCCTGATCGAGCTACAGCTCTTTCCTGAGCGCTTCTCGCCCAACGTTCTGCTGCGCCCGGTCTATCAGGAGGTGGTGCTTCCCAACGTCGCCTACATCGGTGGTGGCGGCGAACTCGCGTACTGGTTGCAGTTGCGCTGGCTGTTCCAAGGGTTGCAGGTCCCGATGCCTGCGCTCATGCTGCGCACGTCCGCCTTGTTCCTTTCCGCCCGCCAGGCGGAGAAGTGGAGAGCTTCCGGGTTGGGGATCGAAGAGCTGTTCGCCACCAGGGATGTGTTGGAAAAGCGCATCGCCGTTGAACACGCCTCGTTCTCCACATCGCTGGAGCGCGAACGGGCGTTGCACGCGGATCTCTTCAACGAGCTGGCAAAACGGGCGCACGACGCGGATGCGACGTTGGAGGCGTCGGTGAGGGCGAAGGAGGTGTTCTCGGCCAAGGGCCTGGACATGATCGAACGTCGACTGATCCACGCCGCCAAACGCCAGCAGGCCGACCGTTTGCGAAGGATGAACGACGTTCTGGACGGCCTGTTCGCTCATGGCTTGCAGGAGCGGCGTGAGAACTTCATGCCGTACTACGTGCGTGAAGGGCCGGCCTTCTTCGACCGGCTGCTCGACGTACTGGATCCTTTGGATCCGAGATTCACCGTGTTGGAGGAGGAGGGCACGGCAAGACCCTGATCGCACCGGGCGGTCGCATGACCGCAGCGCCGCTACCACTTCCATCAATGAACTGCTGAATTCCTGGCCAGGCATGCCTGCAGCAAGGCGTTGTCGCACGATCCGCGCAATCGCTGGATATCGATCCGCACCTTCGACAGGATGGTGACCACCGTCGAGCGCGGGGCGTTCTCGATGTCCCGTGCATACCAAGCCTCTGCGGAAATATGCGGAAAGAACGACGCTCGCAGCTCCTTGATGCGCGCGCGCGTGCTGTCGTCAGGGGCGATGCGTGAGGCGACCACGTAGGCTTTCGTGACGGCCTCGAACAGTGTTTCGCCTTGTTGCGCTTTCGCGAAGGACTGCTCCCCTGCTTCAAGGTCGTCCTGGGGTACACCGGCCAGATCATCGAACAGCGGAGATAGTGCCCGCTCCACGTCCTCTGCGGCCATGGCCACGCTCTCGGACAGAAGCTGGAATTCCGCGCAGCCCAGGTTCACGAAGGGGATGGGAGGAAGTCCTGTGTGGCGTTGGTCCAGGCGAGCTTTGATCAGGCCGAGGCTGTCGTTCACCGTAATGAACGCATCCAGTGCCCCTCCGCCCGGTGAGCGCCTGCAGCCTGCCACCACTAAAAGCGCTATGACAAGGCTGACTGATGTTATCCGCATGGAACCGGTTGATGAGATGATGTTAAGCGCACCTTAAGCGTTCTCCCCGGAACGGAACGAAAGGATAACATCCGCCTAAGGTTGTGATCATTCTTTCGCGCCGCCAAACGCTCATGCCATGTCCTCTTTTCTCCGCATAGGGTTCATCTCCCTGTGCATCGCCGCTGCGAGCGGCACGCTCCGTGCGCAAGATCCGATCCGTATCGAGACCAAGAAGGGTCTCAGCATCACGAAGGACAGCACGTTCAAAATGACCATCCGGTTCAGGATGCAGAACCGTTTCGCCCTTTTCAGCGAGGACGGTGACCATCTGGACATAACGGGCTCTGACATCCGCGTGCGTCGGATGCGCCTGCGTCTTGATGGCTTCCTGCTCACACCGAAGCTCCAGTACAAAGTGCAACTGGGCTTCAGCAAAGCCGATCTGGACCTGGTGGAAACGACCACGGCCCAACCCATCCGGGATGCCGTGATCTACTATACCCCGGCCACACATTGGACCTTCGGGTTAGGCCAGACCAAATTGCCCGGTAATCGCCAGCGCGTCGTGAGTTCAGGGGCCCTGCAGCTGCCTGACAGGTCCGTGGTGAACGCGCTCTTCACGCTCGATCGTGACATGGGCTTTTTCGCGACCTGGGACAACAAGAACGAGCACCAACCAGTGCTCGTGAAGGCGGCGATCACCACAGGCGAGGGGCGAGGGGCCAATCCCGGTGATGACGGCTTGTGTTACACAGGTCGCGTGGAATGGCTTCCGCTCGGTGCCTTCACCAACGAAGGCGACTACTTTGAAGGTGATCTCGAGCGTGAGCAGAAGCCCAGGGTGAGCTTCGCTGCAGGGTACAGCACGAACCAGCGCGCGCGCCGTACCGGTGGTCAGTTGGGCGAGTTCTTTCCGGGTACCACAGGCCGTACCTTGAACGAATTCATCGCCGATGCATTGATCAAGTACAAGGGCACCGCGCTTACCACGGAATTCTGCCAGCGTGAGGTGGATGGAGAACCCGTCGTTGTGGAAGAGACGGGTGTGGTGAAGGTCTACGAGGGCTGGGGAATGAACGCCCAGCTCAGCCGGATGGTGGGTAAAAAGGGTTATGAGGTGGTCGGCCGTTACAGTCTGGTTGAGCCGAACGAACGGATCACGGATCTGGAGACGCGGCGTGAGGAGGCGTGGTTCGGTTGCACCCGCTATATCAACCACCACCGCATAAAGGTGCAGGGAGCGCTCAGCTACGCCTGGCGTTCAGGTGTCGCTGACTTCGACCACAGCGGCAACAAGTGGGGCCTGTGGTTGCAGATGGAACTCGGGATCTGAAGCGGATATGGACGCCCTTCAGCCCTCGATCACTGTTTTCTCGATCGTTCCGATAGACGGCTTCGAAGGAGTGAGCCCGACGGATACTTCCATCTGCCGGTTCCAGTTGAAGACGGTGGGCTGTCCCTGCTCGCGCGCGAACCGGAGCGCATTGCCCATGTCCGTGTAGTGCCGACCACTGGTGTAGCGCGTTTGTCCTGTCGGAATGTCGCGCACTCCGCTCACCATGCCGTCGTTCAACAGGGCGTGCTCCAGAACGGGCAACAGAGCCGTTGTTTCCTCTCCTTCGGTCTCCACGCGATAGGGGGCCACTATACCATCATAGACATGTGAATCCGCTCGCACGTCGTAGCAGAAGCGGGTTTTGCGGGCCGCCAGGGAGCGGAGCCGTTCAAGAAGCAGGGTTGTCATGCGGTCGGGCATGAGTAGGGCTTCAAAAATGGCCGAAGGATCAGGGGGACCGTCCGGCTCCATGGAAAAGCCATCAACAGGTCGATGTCGTTAGTTTTTCTCTTGCGCTGACGTCTTGATCATAGGTCCTTCGGAAACGCTTACAGAAAGCCCTGCGCCATAGATGGTTGCTTTCGGGCTCTCCCGGTCACTGCGGTGAGCGCTGGCTGGAAGCTGCATGGAAGGTGCCGGTTAGGCATCTTCGCGCCCGGTACCCGATCGCCCGCTCACCTGCCCAGTCGCACCTGTTTGAAAGTCCTCTTCATCGCCGCGCACCGCCCTGACCGGTCGCCGAGCCAGCGCTACCGCTTCGAGCAGTTCGCGCCTTACTGGGCCGAGCATGGCGTGCAGGTGGAATACGCCTGGATCATCGATGAGGAGGACGACAAGGTCTTCTACTCGCCCGGCCGCATCCTGGCCAAGGCGAGGATCTTCAAAAAGAGCTTGAAGCTGCGCGCGGAGCACGTGCGCCGGGGGAAGGACTTCGATGTGGTTGTCGTGCAGCGTGAGGCGCTGATGACCGGGAGCATCCGATTCGAGCGGGCCTTTGCCAGTAGCGGCGTGCCGATGGTCTATGACTTCGACGACGCCATCTGGCACATGGACGTGAGCGAGGCCAACAAGAAGCTCAAGTGGCTGAAGGATCCCGGAAAGGTGCCGAAGATCATCGCCCTGGCCCAGCATGTGATCGCTGGCAACGACTACCTGGCCGACTTCGCCCGTAAGTTCAACCAGCACGTGGAGGTGATCCCCACGGTGATCGACACGGAACGCTATGTGCCGAAGCCGGCCGTGCCCAGAGCGGATGGCAAGGTGGTGATCGGTTGGACGGGAAGCCTGACCAGTGTGGCGCACCTGCAACTGGCCCTGCCGATGTTGCGGGAACTCCACGCCGAGCACGGCGACCGGGTCATCTTCCGCGTTATCAGCGACCGCCCCTTGGAAGCGGAGGGCCTGCGCATAGAGAATGTGCGCTGGAACGGTGCGACCGAAGCGGATGACCTGGCGGCCATTGACATCGGGATCATGCCCCTGCCGGACAACGAGTGGAGCCGTGGGAAGTGCGGCTTCAAGGGCCTGCAGTACATGGGCATGGGCAAGGCCGTCGTGCTCTCCCGCGTAGGCGTGAACAGCACCATCGTTCAGGACGGCGTGAACGGATTCCTGGCCGCGTCGGACGCCGAATGGAAAGAGAAGCTCTCGAAGCTGATCGCTGATGCCGATCTTCGCCACCGGCTGGGCCAGGCCGCGCGCAGGACGGTGGAGGAGAAGTACTCCGTGATCGCCTGGCGCGACCGCTACCTGGCCCTCTTTGAAGAACTGACCCGAAAGCCATGAACGATACGACCACCGACCTGAAACGCACCGCGCTCTGTGAAGTACACGAGTCCCTCGGTGCCAAGATGGTGCCCTTCGCGGGTTACCTGATGCCTGTGCAATACACCGGCGTCACCGATGAGCACCTGGCCGTGCGCAGCGGCGTGGGCGTGTTCGACGTGGGCCACATGGGCGAGTTCATCATCAGCGGGCCAAAGGCGACGGACCTTCTTCAATCGGTCACCAGCAACGACGTGAGCAAACTCACCGATGGCAAGGTGCAGTACAGCTGCCTGCCGAACGACACCGGCGGCATCGTGGATGATCTGCTGGTCTATCGCCACAACGCTGAACTCTATCTGGTGGTGGTGAACGCCAGCAACATCACCAAGGACTGGGACTGGATCGCCAAGCACAACGCGCGCTTCGGGGCTACCATGGTGGATATGAGCTATGAGACCGGCCTGCTCGCTGTCCAAGGCCCGAAGGCGGCCGAGGCCTTGCAGAAACTCACGGACGTCGATCTGAAGTCCATGGAGTACTACACCTTCAAGATGGGCCGATTCGCCGGGGTGGACAACATCGCCATCAGCGCGACCGGCTATACCGGTGCTGGCGGTTTCGAGATCTACTTCCCGAACACCGTGGCCGAGCACATGTGGAAGAGCATCTTCGAAGCGGGCGCGGCTTTCGGTATCAAACCGGCCGGCCTCGCTGCGCGCGACACGCTGCGTCTGGAGATGGGCTTCTGCCTCTACGGGAACGACATCGATGACACCACGTCGCCGATCGAAGCAGGCCTGGGCTGGATCACCAAGTTCACCAAGGACTTCACCAATAGCGCCGCGCTGAAGGCGCAGAAAGAGCAAGGCGTGAAGCGCAAGCTCGTGGGCTTCGAGATGGTCGATCGCGGCATCCCGCGCCACGGCTATAACATCGTTGACGGCAAAGGTGCGGTGGTGGGCGTGGTCACCAGCGGCACACAAAGCCCCTCGCTGAACAAGGCCATCGGAATGGGTTATGTCCCCGCCGCCTCGAGTGCGCCGGGTTCTGAGATCCTCATCGACGTGCGCGGGAAAGCGCTGAAGGCGCAAGTCGTGAAAGTCCCATTCTACAAGGCTTCCTAGACTTACCTTCACCACGATGAAGGCCGCCAGCCAGAACGCCGACTACAAGTTCCGTGTGGAGACCTGCTTCGTGCCGGGCCACTACCCCCTGTACGCGCAGGACATGGGCATCGTGGTAGTGATCGACATCTTGCGCGCCACGAGCGCCATGGTCACCGCCTTCGAGCACGGCGTACGGAGCATCATCCCGGTGGGAACGATCGAAGAGGCGCGCAACTACATCGGCCGCGATGGCTACATCGCAGCAGCGGAACGCAATGGCGAAGTGGTGGAAGGATTCGCCGTGGGCAACTCGCCCATCGCCTTCAAGCAGATGGACCTGCAAGGCAAGACCATCGTGATGACCACCACCAACGGGACCAAGGCCATCAACCTGGCCAGCGGTGCGAAGAAGGTGGTGATCGGCTCGTTCCTCAATCTCACCGCGCTCACCGATTGGTTGATGAAGCAGGACGAGAACGTGCTGCTGCTCTGCTCCGGCTGGAAGGACAAGTTCAACCTGGAGGACAGCGTGTTCGCCGGGGCCGTGA